>JALEVV010000004.1 GCA_022788185.1 Spirochaetales bacterium
TTCTCAGTTCATCGAAGTCGCTGTCGACCACGATCTCGGCCTTTATCTCATTGAGTCTCGTGAGCACATCCCGGAAGGTGCGCTGCACGTAGGAAGCGGTTATCGAGTTTGAATAGGTCACCGAGGAGGAGCTGTAATACAGGGCGACCATAACCGAGGCAAGGACCAATATGAAGGGAATAAGGGTTGCAATGATGTAGGACAGCGTCCATCTGGTAATTGTCCTCCTCTTGAAACTGTGTGTTCTCTTTGCCATACCCCTATTCTCTCATGCTTTGCTCAGCAGGGGAAAGACCCCCCGCACTTTTCCTTAAGAAGTGCCTCATATCTGTCGGAATCGATCGGGAGATCGACCCAGCCTCCGCCCGTCCAGGAGGACAGGAAGATGGCATTGATGATCTCAAGGCTCTTTATTCCGTCACTGCCCGGAGCAAGAAGGGGTGTTCCCTTCTGAATCGCATCGCAGAAGTTCTTTATGATCCCGCAGTGGGAGGTGTAGGTTCCCTTCACGGGAATCTCACACTTCCAGATCTCCGGATGACCGATTTCACCCTTGAATCTCTTCTGGAAATCATCGGTATCCTCACGGCAGCGCCAGAAGGTTATCGTGTCGTTCTCGATGACGAGCTTTCCGCGGGTTCCCGAGATCTCGAGGCGGTTCGTGCCAGGCTCATCGGCAATTGTCGTGATGTATGTTCCGATGTGTCCGTCAGGATACTCCATCAGGGCATAGACATCGTCCTCAACCTCGATGTTCCTGTACTTTCCGTAGTATACATCGGCCTTAACGCGGCTCGGCATGCCGCAGATCCACTGCCAGAGATCGAGGTTGTGGGGGTTCTGGTTCATGAGAAGACCGCCGCCCTCTCCCTTCCACGTTGCCCTCCAGTCGGAGTTGTCGTAGTAGGACTGGGGACGGAACCAGGAGGAGATGAGCCAGTGGCAGTGAAGGATGCGTCCTACTTCCCCGCTCTGGACCAGGTCGCGTGCCTTCTGGTACAGCGGATTGGTCCTCTGGTTGAACATGACTCCGAAAACCCTGTCGGACTTTTCAGCTGCCTCATTCATCTTCTTCACCGCATTGGTGTACACTCCGGCAGGCTTCTCGCATAGGTAGTGAAGCCCGTGCTCAAGGGCATAGACGCCGTATACGGGATGAAAGTAGTGGGGACAGGTCGGGATGACGGCATCGACCTCACCCGAGTCCATGAGCTCCTCGGCACTGCTGAAATACTTAACCCTGTCACCGGCAAGGGCCCTTGCCTTCTCCAGCTTTGCAGGATTGATGTCCGCAATTGCCGCAAGCACCGCATTGGGAACCTTGTCCTGAAGCAGGGCATTGGAGTGCTGGTTACCCATGTGTCCGAATCCGATTATACCTATTCTTACCTTATCCATTATTATCTCCTTAATTATAGGACCTGAGGACGGAAAGTGCCTTTTCGGAGTCACTCTTCCAGTCGTCACTCTTTCCTTCGATCGACATCCTGCCGTCGTAGCCCGCGGCTTTCAGCATGGTGAAGAACTCTTCAGTCTCCTCACACCTTTCAGTCGGATATGCCCTTCCGTCCTTCATTGCGATGTGCGTGTGCATCAGGGGGGAGCAGAGGACGATTCTGTTCATATCCTCCCCTTCCCGTCTCATGTGGAAGGCATCGGCAAGAAGGCCTACGTTATCACGGCCGACCGCTGCCTGGAGGGCAGCTCCCTCCGCAAGGCTGTTTATCAGGTTGGTCTCGCTCCTGTTCAGGGGCTCGATGGCAATCGAAATGCCGTGCTCGGATGCAACGTTTCCGATCAGTCTGGTCACATTCACGAGTTCGGTGAAGGCATCCTGCCACCTCATGCCCTCAGGCACGAAGCGGCTCTTGCCGGAGCCGAAGACGACCAGCTTTGAGTCCAGGGCATCCATACGGGCAAAGGCCCTGTCCAGATAGGTCAGAAGCTCCACCTTACTGAATTTATCCCCGATGACCGTCATAGACTTGGGAAGCAGCAGCGAGGCGGTTTCCATCTTTATTTCAGCACTTCTGAAGAGTTCAAGAACACTTTCAAATTCCTCGTCACTCCAGAGGGCGAACTGGTTCAGCTTGCCTTCGATGTAGTCGTATCCGGCAGCCTGAACCTCCAGCACGTTTCTTATATCAGCACAGAGTCCGAATCTCATAATCTCTCAGCTCCTTCGCGGGTGATGATCCACCTGCCCTTATCACTTTCGATCACGACGCCCTTTTCCTCGATCCTGACCGAAGCGCCGTCTCCCTTTGACTTCACGACGGTGGCGGCGATAAACGGTGCCTTTCCGCCATAGGCCATGGAGACCTGTCCTGCAGGCTCACGGACGGGATAGCCGTAGCTTATCCAGCCGCCCTTGGGATCCTCGCTTCCGATCAGGAGGCGTGAGGTGAAGGGCACATCGGAAACGAAGTCCAGCTCGAAGGGCACTCCGTTTTTCGAGACATAGTCGATATGCATGTCAGAAAGCTTCACGTCCGTCGTGTTGAAGTTGTAGGAGAGCCGGAAGTCATGGTTTTCCTTTCCGGGACCGTCCACGTAGTCAACAAGGACGACGACCGAGCCGGGGACCATTATGAGCTTTCTCCTCGGGAACACGGGATCGGGAAGATATGCATAACCGTTGTGTGAAAGATCGATGATCTTAAGGCCGTCCTTCTCCCCGAAGAAGTGGCAGAGGCACCTGACGTTCCTTCTCCTGTCAACGCCCTTGATCTCGCCCAGCTCGTGGTTATCGACGTAGAGCGTGTTGTGGGCAAGGGCTGAGCAGAAGTATGCCCTCCAGTCCTTCCAGACTGAGGAGCGGTAGATGTAACGTCCTGAGTCAACGAGAATGTCCTCGCCCTTCAGCGTCACCTCGGCATGCATCGAGTCGTTGTGGCTGTGGGTTGAGCGCTCTCCCAGCTCCAGCTGGGTGGAGTGGGTGCAGAGGTAGTCTGCCTTCTCATCCCAGCCCGACCTCATCACATAGACGCCTTCCTCACTGAACTTATAGTCATTCGTCTTCGGAGCCTCACCCTCCTTACGCAGTGTGGCGAAGTAGAGGAACTCCTTATCACCGAAGAGCTCATACATCCACTTCATATATGCCCTGAGCTCGTTCAGGTCCTCGGGGAAGAAGGAGAGGTTCATGCCCTCATATATGGAAGTATCCGCCCTTCTCGTGGTCAGGTCATCCCTGTCCGCATCCCCGATCAGGGGTGTGGAAAGATCCGGTTTGATGAGGGAGCAGATGTAAAGCGCGCTCCTCCTGATAACCTCCCAGGCGTAGTCAGGAACATAGATTCCGTTCTTCCTGCACATGACAAGGGCCTGGGCAAAGGCGATGGAAGCGACCATGTGGTAGATCGGGGTCTTCTCCATGTGGATGCCGTTGTCACTGAAGCAGAAGCGTACCTCATGCATCACTCTTCCGTATGCGGTGTCAAACCACTCTTTTGACTCCTTAAGCTCGGGGAACATGATCGCGATCTGCAGCAGGGCACTGGTCTCCATGCTGAGCCAGTTGGATGACCTGTCATGGTTCGAGTAGTGTCCCATCAAAAAGAGGGCATGGTCCCTGAGTCCCAGGATGAAGGAGGCAAGATCCTCCGGCGTCCAGACATCGGAGTGGCGGAAGATCTCGAAGACGGGAAGCCAGGTGGTGTATACACGGATGCCTGTCTCGATGGTCCTCCAGGCGGTTCCGGGGAACGGCTGCTTGGGAACGAAGGTAAAGTCCTTCAGGAACTCATCGGCAGGCCATGCCTCACGGAAGGAGTGCATCTCTGCCAGGAACTCCCTGGTGTACCTCTCATCCTTTGTCAGGGCATAGGCCCTGGCAAGCGGCTGCCAGTAAATTGTACGGAAAAGCGACCAGCTCCACTCATTGTCACGGCTTGTCTCCACCGTGGGATTGAACTTCCAGTCGATGGGACCGTTGAATTTGTGTCCGAAAATATCATGGTTCATGACCTTCTCAGCGTCAGCGAGGATCTCATCATCCTTAAGCTTCTCCGCATCGCTGATGGAGAAAAGGTAAACAGGGTTCTTCCTGTCCCTGAAGTAGCTGACAAGCTTATCGCCAGTCACCTCACCCATTGCCTTTATGGCAGGATTCTCCATATCAAGAAGTTCGATCAGTTTGTCCGTATAATTCATTGTCAACCTCATTCTTTGCGTGATTTTACATCAGACAGGACAGTCTGACTGACTGTCCTGACTGAAATTACCTGATATTACAGGAGCTTACTTGGCAAGATATGATTCGTATGCCTTCTGGTAGATGGCCTTTGCCTCTTCAAGACCGAATGCCTTTATCTGATCCTGATACTCCTTAAAGGACTTCTCATTGAGATCAAGTGCGCCGGTGATGAACTTTGTCTCCATCTCTTCAGCGAAGGTGTTTACCTTGTTGATGATGGAAGCGACCCTGGATGCATCCTCAGACGGAATCGTCACAGGAGGAAGCATGTACTTGCCGTAGTCGGTCTGAGCCCAGAGTGAGAGGGCTGCAGCCTGCTCAGCCGTATCATAGTACTGCTCGATGTATCTGGGATCCTGGATGATTGCGCCGTTGACGGAGCATCTCATGTACTTGGCCATGACGTCATCCTTGTTCTCCTTTACGAAATCGGTGTATGTGGGATATCCGTCGATCATCTCGTATGTGACGCCTTCGATACCGAAGTTGGCAAGGAGGTGACCCTCTTCACCGTAAGCGTAGTCAAGGAGTCTTGCTGCGGCTTCGATGTTCTTGCAGCTTGTCGTGATGGCAGCTGCTGAAGAAGCTGTTGTATCGAATACGGTGTTCATCTTTGCGAACTTGGAGTTCGTGCCCTTAACGGCTGTGAGCGGCTTAGCGGATGAGATCTCAGCACCTTCCATTGTTTTGACTGCGGAAGCGATGAGTGAACCGGGGTTGTAACCGATGGCAATCTTGCCGCTGAGGAACATGGAGTTCATGCCGTTCTTGTTGACTGACATATAGTCGTTGTCAAGAAGACCTTCAGCATAGATCTTTCTCAGGAAAGAGAGATAGTCATATCTGTTCTGCTCGAGGTAGCCGTGCTTTACGACGCCGTTCTCAACATACCATGTGTCCCATGAATCGAATGCGGGAGCGAAAACCCTGTTGATGTGGTCAGGTCTGACAGACATCGGGATTTCGACGACTCCTGCGTTCTTGATTGCGACGAGAACGTCATAGAGCTCATCGGCAGTCTCAGGAGGATTGTCAAATCCGAGGGACTTGAGGATGTCCATTCTGTAGACAGTGCCTTCGGAGAAGAGCAGACTGTTGTTGTTATAGTCATATCCTCTGAAGAACGGGAAGCAGTAGTAGGTACCGTCGTCCGTGGAGCACTCCTTAGCGATGTCGGGATGCTCAGCGAGGTACTTGCTGATGTTCGGGCAGTACTTCTCGAAGACGTCGTTGAGAGGGATGATGAATCCGTCATCGATGGCAGCCTTGGGACCGCCTGCATAGGAAGCCCACTTGTACTCGACGATATCGGGAAGGTCGCTGGAAACCTGGAGGATTGAGAACTGCTCGCTGAGGATCTTGTTTTCAGCAGAAACGTTTGTGAACTCAATCTGGGTGTTGGTTCTCTTCATTACTTCCTGCCAGTAGGGAAGCTCCGAAAAGTCGTTTGCATTCTTGATCTTGGTGCTCATCGGTGCCCAGTATGTGAGCTTTGCGGGAGCATCAGAAGAAGCTGCTGTTTCCTTGGAAGCCTGAGCAAAAAGCGGGGAAGCCAGCATCAGGACTGCAAGAACGATAAGTAATGCTTTTTTCATTTTGTATCTCCTTTTTTATGGTTTTCTTAATAATTAAGCTTCAGATTGAAGTTCCAGGAGTGATACGCCTCCTTGAGGGCATCGGAAAGTCCCGGAACGGTGTAATAAACACTGCCCTTGTCATCCTGCTTCGCAACGGCTGAGCCGGACAGGTCCCTCACTCCCATGGCCTGGGCAAGCAGTACCGCATGGGTGTGCTCGCGGGCAGTTTTGAGAGTGCAGAGCGGAGAGCGCTTCTCTTCAACCGCACGGACGGCCTCCCAGAGCTTCTCCATCTTCTCTCCACTGCCGATGGCAGTGTAATCAATGACCCTGCCGTCAGAGGTGTGGCCGACAAAGCTACCGTCATCCTCCTCCACATAGCCTTTGTCGAATTCAAAACGGGAGTATGCGCCATACTTCACGTCTTCAATGGCGTGGGATGCATAGTAGAACATTTCAGTTCCGTCAGAGGCTGTGAACTTCAGTGCAGCGGTATCACAGTTCGTGATGTTCGGGCGTACCCTTATGAGGGATCCCTCGCAATTCACGCTGGAAGCGCTTTCATCCATGTTCTTTCCAAGCAGGAAGACCATGTTCTGATACTGATGGGCACAGGCATTAGTGAACGGTGAGTCAAAGACCTTCTCACCATGGCAGAGCAGAGCTCCCGCCCACCCGGATCTTGCATAGTAAGCGTCATTTCTCCTCATCAGGCGTATCGTTCTGAAGCGGATGGACTTTCCGTATACTCCGCTCAGGATGTCCCTCTTCAGCGCCAGCACGTCAGGTGCATAGCAGAGCTGGTAGCCGACGGCGACGAAAAGTCCCGTCTCACGGCTCTTTTCCTCCATGGCGTCTATCTGAGATTCATCAAAGCAGACGGGCTTTTCGGTCAGTACGTTGCTCCCGTTTTCCAGGGCAATCATCGTATAGGGATAGTGCGTGTGGATCGGGGACGAGATCACGGTGAGATCGGCCCTGTGAGAGGCAAAGAACTCCTCAGGGGAACGGAAAATCGGGATTCCCCTGCTGACCGCTTCCTCATAGAGGGAGCTTTTTGTTGCAAACGGATCGGCGATGGCAACCAGCTCTGAGCCGAGAACGTCCCTTGTGAGGTACTCCTTCACATAGTTCTCCCCATAGCCGCCCATGCCGCACAGCAATACTCTTACAGCCACTTTATCACTCCGTGAATGCAGATTTCAGGATACCCCTGGCATCGACCTCGAGGGCCTTTGTGGGACATACCTGGAAGCAGTAACCGCAGCCGATGCAGTTATCGGTCTTCTGGGCCTTCTTTCCGTCAAGGGCGATACCCTTGTACCAGCACACATCGGTACATCTGCCGCAGCCGATACACTTCTCCTGATCGACCTTTCTCTCCCGGTATGCATCTCCGAGCCTATTCTGTCTGGCCTTTGCGAAGGCAGGATCCATGTTGAAGAGCTTAAGGGCATCACCCTGAAGCTCCTTAACGGAAGCATAGCCGTTTGCGTCCATCCAGTCGGAACACTGCTTAATGAGGCGGGCACACTGCTTAATGCCGCCGGAACATGCAAGAGCACCGAGCTGAACCATCTCCGCACCGGCCATGATGTATCTCAGTGCCTGGTCATAGGAGAAGACACCGCCGCCCGCATACATGGGAATCGTTATGCCGCGGCTGCGTGCATCGGCGATCTCGAAACAGACAATCGGGTTTGCCTGAGTGCCGCCGTATCCCGCACCGGGACGTGCCTCGGTGGTCTTCCAGTCAAGATCGAAGTAGAACGCCTTCCATCTGGCAGTGGGACCCACCGCATCGGCACCTGCGGCAATCGCACGACGGATCGATGTGAGACAGTCGATGTCCTCAACGGCCAGTTTCACCATCACGGGAACACCTGGAACTGCCTCTTTGATCATCTTAGTGCATGTCTCAATAAGCTGATAATAATTGAACTGCCTGTCTGAAGCGGTTGCGACGCCGGGGGTATTGAAGTGGAGCTCGATGGCATCAGCTCCTGCATTCACCACCTCCTGAGCCTCCGTGATCCATCTCTTCTTCCAGTCAGGATACTTCTCGATGTCATGATAATGACCGACTGAAGCCCAGAGCTTCGTCTCGGGATACATTTCCTTTCTTGCCCTTCTCACTTCCTCACAGTATTCATCGAGTGAGGAGATATTGTCGGCACACTGATGTCCCACGGCATGGGAGTGGAATGCAGGCTGGCCCTTGACCACTGCATCGAATCCGGGATAGAAGAAACCGCCGCCGCCCATTCCATGACCGAAGTTGCGCATTGTGACCGCACCCGGATGGCAGGATGAACTTCTTATTACATTGTCGGCACCTCTCGTCGCGGGACTTGAGGCAATTACGAACGGATTGATCATGTCAAAGCAATCAACATGCATGTCAGCCATATTCAGACTCCTTTCAGCAGTTCCTTCAGGACTGCCGCATCTTTCATGAACTGCTCTTCCGAGTCACCCAGTACGAACTCAAGAAGCGCATAGTATTTTTTCTTTCCGTCAAGCACCGAGAAGTACCTTCTCCAGTGCCCGATGCCCTCTTCAAAGGGGCGTCTTCCGCTCTCATCCCAGTAGTAGACGTGGAGGTATGAGAGATAGGGAAGTACCATTTCAAGACCCTCCGTCCTCTCGGCAAAGGAGAGCGCCTGAGTCGGCTGCCAGAGAGTCCTGAGAGCAGGGTCAGAAATGGTCTTCAGCACATCCAGTCCCGACTGATTCTCATCGGTGAGTGTATTCTTATGCCATTCGAGATTCAGCACCATGCCGTAATCCGAGGCGATCGAAACTGCAGAGGAAAGCTCTTCGAGAAGGGCACTCCTTTCACCTGCGGTGAGGGCCGCTGAGGGCCTGCTGCCCGCCCAGATCCTGACCTGCCCAGCGCCAAGGGTGGCTGCAGTGTCCAGGCTGGGACGGATGTCCATGTTCTCACCAAGCCGGTAGTAGGAACCGTATCCGGCGATCTCAAGACCGCTTTCACGGGTCATCTCACCCACCCTGCGGGCAAATTCCAGATCGCCTGCGGGAAGGTGATGCTTCTCACTCCACTCGATGGCTCCGAGGCCCGCGCGTCCTGCGACGGCGAGGACCTCCTCCACCGGCTTTGCCTTCAGCGTTACGCTTACGATTCCGGGTATAATCATGCAATCAGCCCTTTACCGCGCCAACCATGACTCCCTTGACGAAGTACTTCTGAAGCAGCGGATAAATCAGGAGGATAGGAAGCGTTGCCACAACGATTGTTGCGTATTTCACTGAATCGGAAGAGAGCGCCAGGGACTCGATGGAGCCGGATGACATGGTTGAGGTATCATCCTGAACGAGGATGGTACGGAGGATGAGCTGCAGGGGATACATGCTCTTCTTTCTCAGGTAGATCATTGCCGGGAACCATGAGTTCCAGTGGGAAACCGCATAGTAGAGCGTGATTACCGCGATGGAAGCCTTGGTGACAGGTACCATGATGTAGGTAAGAATCGTCACGTGATCCGCACCGTCGATCATTGCCGACTCGGGCAGGGACTCGGGAACCGAGGCCATGGCCGTCCTGAGGACTACCAGGTTGAAGGTATTGACCGCACTTGGCAGTATCAGTGCCCAGCGGCTTCCTACCAGATGGAGCTTGTCGACTATGATGTAGGTCGGGATCGTACCGCCCTGGAAGTACATTGTGAAGACGATCATGAGGGTGAAGAACTTCACGAACATGGGTCCCTTTCTGGAAAGGACGTATGCCGAGATGATCGTGAGAACGAGGTTGAGGGAGGTTCCGACGACCACGACGAAGATCGTGTTCATGTAACCTGTCAGGATGCTCTTGTCCTGGAATACCATCTGATAGCTGTAAAGCGACGGCTTGATGGGATGCCAGTAGATTCCTGAGTGCTTCATGACCTCAAAGGGATCGGAGAATGAAGCAAAGAGGATACTCATGAGAGGAATGATGACCGCAAGGGAAAGCAGCAGTGTCACCACTACGACGATTGCATGGAAAACCTGTTCACCGGCTGTATATCTGACTTTCATTTACCCACCTCCGATTACCACAGACCTGAGCCTGTGAGCTTATTCGAAATCTTGTTCGTGCCCCATACGAGGATGAAGCTTACTATCGAGTTGAACATACCGACCGCAGCCGCGTAGGAGTAGTTGAGGTTGAGAAGACCTTCACGGTAAACGTAGGAGTTGATTACATCGGCAACCTCATAGGTCATAGGGTTGTACATCAGGATGATCTTCTCATAACCGACGTTGAACATCTTACCGACCTGGAGGATGAGCATGATGACGATCGTGGGAAGCAGACACGGCAGGGTTATGGACCAGAGCTGGCGGAGCTTTCCGGCACCGTCTATGCGCGCCGCCTCATAAAGCTGGGCGTCTATTCCGAGCAGTGCTGCCAAGTATACGATCGAGTTCCAGCCGATGTTCTGCCAGATGTTGGAGATGATATACAGGGGCAGGAAGTACTTCGGCTCATTGAGCATCGTTACCGGCTTGAAACCGAACTTCGCAAGGAACATGGTGATGGCACCGTCCCTGGCGGTGAGGTCCATCATGATCGAGGTGACGACGACGATGGAGATGAAGTGCGGGATGTAGGTGATCGTCTGAACTACCTTGGAATACTTCCTTGATCTCAGCTCACTGATGAAGATTGCCAGGATAATCGGACAGGGGAAGGTGAAGATAAGGTTCGTGACCGAGATCCTTATCGTGTTCGTCAGAGTCCTCTGGAAGTAGTAGTCTTTTATGAAGTTCTTAAAATGTGTAAGACCTACGAATTCTGAGTTGAAGAAGCCGAGTCTGGGCTTGTAGTTCTCAAATGCGATGATGAGACCGAACATCGAACCATACTGGAAAACGATGTAATACAGGAGGACGGGAATGAAGAGGAAGTACAGTGACTTATACTTTGACCAGTCCTTTTTCAGCTTGAGTCCGAGCGGCGTGTCCAGTGAAGGATCAACGGCAAGCTCAGTGTTCTTGTGTTTCTTTTTCATGAGGCACCAACCTTTTGCCTTTTCAGTATGTAACAGGGTCGAGTGAGAAAAAAACAGACAAAAAGCATACTCCGAGTGACAATTTTTTACCGGCATTTTTTCGTCTTTTCATTATAAGTTCATACTTATTTACTTATATTTCAAGAAAATCAATTTTTTGCGCCCCGCAAAAACATATGAATGAAAATCTGACAGAAAAACTTAACATATTTTTTTCCGCCAAAAACGGTGCAATAATCGACTCATGTACCGAAATCCAGTTATCCCGGGCTTTGCTCCCGACCCGTCAGTGACCTTTCATGACGGAAAATACTACCTTGTCACCTCTACTTTCGAGTACTTCCCGGGCGTAAGCCTCTGGACCTCGGAAGATCTTGTGAACTGGAAGCCGATGGGCGGAATCCTCACATCGGAAAGCCAGCTTGACCTGAAGGAAGCAGCCTCCAGTTCGGGGCTTTATGCCGCCACTATAAGAGTGAATTCCTCAGGACGCTTTTACATGGTCACGACCAACAAATACACCCATGAGAACTTCATCTGTCACACCGATGACATCAGGGGTCCATGGTCCGAGACCCATTTCATAGCTAAGGACGGAATCGACCCCTCCCTCCTCTTCCTGCCGGACGGCAGGTGCTTCTACACCTCCAACGGCAGTGTTGACGGAGTGAGGGGCATCAAGGGAGCCTTCATCAATCCCGACACAGGAGAGCTTCTGGAGGATTTCACCCTCCTCTCAAAGGGCTGCGGAGGAGCCGCCCCTGAGGGACCCCACATCTACTTTGAGAATGGCTGGTACTACCTCATGCTGGCAGAGGGCGGTACCGGATACGGTCACCATGAGGTAATCCTCAGGTCGAAGGACATTCATGGTCCATATGAACCCAATCCGGCAAACCCGATACTTTCCCATGTCTCAAGAAAGGGCCACCCCATACAGGCCGTGGGTCATGCTGATTTAATTAAGACTCCAGAAGGTGAGTGGTATGCTCTCTTTCTTGGAATAAGGGTGAAGCCCCGTCCCCTGCTGCATCATCTTGGAAGGGAAACCTTCCTTGAAAAGGTAACCTGGCATGATGGCTGGCCCGTGATCGGAAACGATGGATTCTCAGAGCTCTTTCATGCAGATGGACCTATTCAAACTGATAATTCAGACTATTCAGTATCCTTCTTGCGGAAATTGGACGAGTATCCATACCTTAAGGTGCGCGTTCCCAAAAATGAGTGCTACATACAGGATATTGAGAAAGGAACACTGACATTAATCGGGGAGGATAATATTGCACTCCCGCTCTCACACCCCACCCTCCTTGCCTTCCGGCAGAGGGGCTTTTACGAAGTGATGGAGGTCACGCTCAGCCTCAGGGAGCTTGAGGGCAGGGCCGGTATCTCATCCTGGGTCAGTGATGACTACCACTACAGGCTGGAGGTCAGGAAAGCGGAGGATGGGGTAAGGATATCGCTTATCAGGCACATCCATGACTTTGAAGCGGTGACTGAGACACTCACACTGCCCATGAGCGAAAATCTCGGACTCTCCATCATCAGTGACGATGAGGACTATCTCTTCCTGGCAGGAGACCACACCATAGGCAGGGCCACGGTTTACGGCCTTGCTGCGGAGGGACAGAGGCACAATTCCTTCACGGGAGCTCTCTTTGCCATTTACGCCGAAGACGGGAAGGCAGTCTTCCTCGATGGAATAACAATGAAAAGCAAAACAGACGGAGATAAATAAAAATGAAAAAGACAGCAGTCGTTACCGGATCCAGCAGGGGCATCGGATATGCGATAGCCCGCCAGCTCGGACTCGATGGCTTCAACGTTGTAATTGTTGCAACAGGAAGCAGGGAAAAGAATATAGATGCCATCAGAAGGCTTGAAGAAGAAGGCATAACAGTAGGTTACGTACAGGCCAATGTAGCGGACCATGATGACAGGCTCAGGATAGTTTCCGAATCCGTGCAGCTCTTCGGTAGGATAGACGTGCTTGTAAACAATGCCGGGGTTGCCCCTCTTGTGAGGGCAGACCTGCTTGAGATGACGGAGGAATCCTTTGACAGGGTGGTCGGCATCAACACAAAGGGCAACATGTTCCTGACGCAGGCGGTTGCCCGCCAGATGATAGCTCAGGAGCCGATTGAGAAACGAAAGGGCGTCATCGTCAACATCTCATCATGTTCCTCAGTGGTCTCCTCCACCAGCCGCGGTGAGTACTGTGTGTCCAAGGCCGGAATTTCCATGCTGACGACACTCTTTTCCGACCGCCTTGCCTCTGAAGGCATTCTCGTCCATGAGGTCAGACCGGGTGTCATCGCAACCGACATGACCTCTGCGGTTCAGGCCAAATACGACAGACTGATTGAGGACGGACTCTTCCCCATCGCCCGCTGGGGCACACCCGAGGACGTGGCAGGAGCAGTGAGCGCCCTGGTCTCGGACAAATTCCTCTACACGACAGGAAACTACATCGACGTCGATGGCGGCTTCCACATAAAGAGGCTGTAAACAATGCACGAAGCAGAGCACATTAAGGTAAACACATGCATCGTCGGCACCGGGGCGGCCGGATACAATGCCGCATGTCTTTTAAAGAAGGCAGGTGTGGATGACATCCTTCTCATAAGTGAGAACAGGGTCGGCGGAACCAGCCGCAACACCGGAAGTGACAAGCAGACCTACTACAAGCTCACCCTGAGCGGGGATACCCCCGACAGTGTGGCCGAAATGGCTGCAACCCTCTTTGAAGGAAAGGCGGTCGACGGGGACATAGCCCTCTGTGAGGCAGCCCTGAGCGCACCCTCTTTCCTCCGCCTCGCAGGTCTGGGCCTTCCCTTCCCCGTGAACAGATACGGAGAGTATGTGGGTTACAAGACCGACCATGACCCGAGAAACAGGGCAACCTCGATAGGTCCCTACACCTCCAGGGAGATGACCAGGGCACTGGAAAGTGAAGCGAAGCTGCTCGGTGTCCCCTTCCGGGATCATCTGCAGGTCATAAAGATTCTCTCCGACGGAAAGCGAAGCTATGGCCTCATATGTCTGAACACAGACAGAGCAGATCTCAGCAAGGCCTTTACCGTAATCCAGGCAGAGAACATCATCTACGCCACCGGCGGTCCTGCAGGAATATACAAAAACAGCGTCTACCCGGAAAGCCAGTACGGAGCCTCGGGCCTGGCCTTCGAGGCCGGTGTAAGGGGGCGCAACCTCACCGAGTGGCAGTACGGCCTTGCCTCGGTACGCCCCAGATGGAACGTATCGGGAACATACATGCAGGCACTGCCGCGATTCTTCTCCACAGAGCCCGACGGAAGTGATGAGAGGGAGTTTCTCTCTGACTTCTTCACCGATTCCGGTGAGATGCTCTCAAAGGTATTCCTCAAGGGTTATCAGTGGCCCTTCGATGTGAGGAAGGTGGATGGAGGAAGTTCCATCATAGACATCCTCGTTTACCTGGAAACGTGCAAGGGAAGGAATGTGTATCTCGATTTCACCAGGGATCCGCTGGACGGAAACTTCAGTTTTTCATCCCTCACTACTGAAGCCCATGACTATCTGGAGAAGGCATGTGCCCTTGTCATGAAGCCGATTGAGCGCCTTCGCATCATGAATTCCCCGGCGATAAGCTTCTACAGGGATAAGGGTGTCGATCTGGAAACCGAACCCCTTCAGATTGCACTGTCCGCCCAGCACAACAACGGCGGACTGGACATCAACTGCTGGTGGGAGACCAACCTGGAGCACTTCTTCTCCTGCGGCGAGGCTGCAGGAAGCCACGGCGTCTACCGTCCCGGCGGCTCCGCCCTCAATGCAGGTCAGGCAGGGTCTGCCCGTGCCGCCAGGTACATTGCAGGAAGGAACCGGGATTTCACCCAGGATGAGAACATCTTCAGAACTCTGGCTGAAACCGCACTCTCAGAGCTGACACGCATCGCGGAAAAGGCCCTTCAGGGCGGTGATACCGTCAGGGCGCTCAGGGAGGAGATGACAGCGGCCATGAGTGACTGCGGAGGTGCGATCAGGGACTGTGAGGCAATAAGGAAGCTGACAGCAAGGGTGGATGCCCATCTTAAGAACTTTGAGGAAGAAGTCAGGTGCAAAGAGATTTCATCGCTCAGGCATATATTCCGATTTCGGGATACTCTGATCACTCAGAAGTGCATTCTTGAGAGCATGGCCGACTACACAGCGGAAAAAGGAAAGAGCCGCGGCAGTGCGCTCTATACCGATCCGGAAGGGAAAAAGCCCTATCCGTCCCTTCCCGATACCTTTACCTACACCCTCGATGACGGCAGTAAGGATGCCCTCATTCAGGAAATGACATACAGTGAAGGAAAGTGCTCCTTTAACTGGCGTCCTGTCAGGCCACTCCCTGCCGATGATGATTTCTTCGAGAACGTCTGGAGAAGGTACAGGGAAAACGGAAACATAGAATAAAAAAGGAAGACTATATGGCACAACATGAAAAATTCCACTACAGGACACTGGAGGAAGTAAAGGCCAGATGCAGAGAGCTGGGCATAACACTGCCCTTTGCCGATGACACATCGGCCCTTGCAGAGCCGCTTAAGGTCAGGAACATCACATTTTCCAGCAGAGTGGGTTCGGCACCTATGGAAGGAGCCGATTCCACACCGGATGGCAGTCCGTCCGAGATGACACTCAGACGATACAGGAAGATTGCGGAGGGCGGAGCCGCCATCATGTGGTTCGAGGCCATTTCCGTAGTTCCGGAGGGCAGGTCATCCAAAACCCAGCTTCTGATAACGAAGGACAATGTGGATGACTACAGACGCTTTACCGATGAGCTGAAGGAAGCAGGGCTTAAGAAGAACGGCCATGCACCCTACCTGGTAATGCAGGCAAACCACTCAGGCAGGTACTCCAATCCTGACAATAAACCGGCCCCGCTCATTGCCTACCGGCATCCCTATCTGGAGCAGTTCAGGGCAGCCGATGACAGCTGTATCGTGAGTGATGATTACCTCAAAAGGACTGAAGAGAACTTCGGGGAGGGTGCCCGCCTTGCAAAGGAAGCAGGCTTTGACGCAGTAGACATTAAGTCCTGTCACGGCTACCTCTTCCAGGAGGTTGCCTCTGCGTACACCCGTCCAGGACTCTACGGAGGATCTTACGAAAACCGCACCAGACTTCTGAAGAACTCCATCAGGGCGGCACAGGTGTATGAGGATGACAGCTTCATGGTGACCTCCCGTCTCGGTATCTATGACGGTTACCCGGAAGGCGGTGGCTTCGGACAGAAAAGCGACGGCACCCAGGATCTGTCGGAACCGATAAGGCTTGTTAAGGAACTGAAGGAAATGGGCGTGGACATGATCGACGTGACAATGGGAAATCCCTATGTGACGACCCACGTGACGAGACCCTTCGACATGGGCAAGTATCCCCCGGAGGAGCATCCCTTCGAAGGTCTTTACAGGATGATTACTTCCATCGGCGAAGTGAAGAAAGCAGTGCCAGACATGGTAATTCTGGCCTCTGCACCGACCTATCTCAGACAGTACTCGGATCTCTACACGGCAGGTGCTGTGGAAATGGGCCTATGCGACGGCATGCTCTTCGGAAGGATGCAGTTTGCCGATCCCGACTTTGCCAATGAGATAGTCTCAGGCAGACTTGATCCGAAACGCATCTGTCTTACCTGCGGAAAGTGCGGCGACCTCATAAGATCCCACAAGCCCACAGGATGCGTCATAAGGGATAACGAAACCTTCATGCCCTACTACAGGGAATTCCTGGAAGAGAAGAAAAACCTTCCGAAGAATTTCAGGGGATGACAAGTCAGTTATAGTCTGCCAAAGCACCTCATCCTGATGAAGCTTTGGCAGACGCTGAAATCAGCAGTGTTTTCCAGACTGACCGGGGATTCGCGTCAGGATTCTCAGACTTCAGATTCCGGAGCAGCTCAGGCTCCTGCTTCTGACACGCACGTCCTTTCCGGAGAAAGCCACGCCATAAAGCAGGATGTCCTCCACATTCCGTATGATCAGCTCAGTCTGATATTTCCTGTCACGGATCTGCTCAAGGGCTTCCTGTGCAAGGGACTCGAGCTCACTTTCACTCAGGTTCTTTCCGGTCTTCAGCTCTATTACTATGCCGGGCAGGCTTCTTTCCATTGGCACGAGCATGATATCATACCGTCCCTTCCCCAATTCCCTCTCAGAGCTGACATGATACCGTCCGTTTGCAATTGCACACAGTCCCAGCATCAGGCCATGATAGAAGCTCTCGGATGATGTATCATGATAGCCCACTGATTCAAGCAGGAAGTTTTCCAGCTTCTTCTGAAGATCCTCTCTTCTAAGCAGGAAAAGCGCATCCTGAAGATCTCTGGCAGAACGCGTACGGTAATTCCTTGCAATAATCTCCCTGCTGTACACGAACGATATTTCCCTGTTCGGTATTTCAACCTCGCATATGTATCCGCCATCAGGAGCGACAGTCGTCCTCACAGTCTTAAGATATCCCGTCATCAGGAGAAAACTGAATATGCACGAGGGTTCATCATGAAGTACGGGATACACGACACCGGTATCAATTGATGTCTCAACACTTCTTCCCTGCATCAGCTGACAAAGGCTGTCAAAAATCTCAGGAGGAGCATCAGGAAGGATGTCTTTGAGAATCTCATTTGAGGAAGTGGAAACCCAGAAAGGCCTGGCAATACAGCCTTCCGAGAAATAGCATGAAACGGACCAGGGATTGAATATTTCACTGTTTCCGAATCTGTATCCGTCGTACCAATCCATTATTTCCTGATATTTATCGTTCCTTCCGTAATAGGCAGCCATTTCCATCACCTCTTGGGGTGTGAACCCGAAGTACTGGCTGTACCGATCCTCAAGCAGGGAGTTTACCTTAAGGTTGTTTAATCCACTGAAAATACTTTCCTTTGCGACCCTAAGTATCCCTGTCAGGAAACCGAAGGAAAGATGAGGGTTATCCTTAAGCCCACCAGAGAACAGAAGCCTCATGAAGCTGATCATCCGGTCATAATAGTCTGCTGCACATGACTGCTGAATCGGGGTGTCGTATTCGTCAATTATAATAATGGGAGCAATACCATAATGAATATGCAGCAGTCTTGAAAGTTTAAGAAAGGAAAGACCTACCTCGTTCTCACTGGCATTCCCATCAAGTATCCGCTGATAATACTTTCTGTCATACTCAGAAATCTTTCCACTTACAGCTAATTCAAGGTGACGGGCAAATTCATCACTGATTATCCTGTATATGAGATCATATGCCAGCTCCCAGGTTTCACATCTGACATCCTTGAATGAAATTGCAATGACAGGATATTTTCCCTGATGCTCCTGATAACTCCTTCCGCAGGACCATATCTTCTTATCCCTGAAGAAACGTGATGTATCCTCATCTGTTTTCTCAAAGAAAACCCTGAGCATATCCATATTAAGACTCTTACCGAACCGGCGCGGGCGGGTATAGAGGGAAACCTGTGGCCGTTCATCAAGAATATCCTTTATCAGAAGGGTTTTATCAACATAATAATAGCCGACTGAAACTTTACGATAATCTGATATTCCAATCGGAAGCGGCTTCTTACCGGTTTCAGGAAATACAATCTCTTCCTGTCTGGTTTTGATCCTCCTGTCTTCAGGCTTGTGAGCACTGTCGGGAATGCTCCAGCGGCCATCTGCCTTGATTGAACCTTCTATCCTCTTCTGAGCGCAGAGCACATTTATCCTTCGCTCGGAAATCCCCCATTTTTCAGCTGCTTCTTTAGTCGTCATTAAATAATGATAATCTCTATTCCGAATAAAAGCAAACATTATTCGGAATAAAGCATCCTTTTATTCCGAATAGCAAATCATAGCAGGACATAATCATTTCCCAGGTTCTCAAGAGGTTTCCTGAAGAGGACATAAAACAGTTCGAGAAGATGCTGAAGATAATCAGCGACGAACTGATGCCGGAATTTCCGGGCAGATGAGCATACCCCGCGCATAGCTGCCGATTAAGGAATATGATACGAAATTGACTCGTGCAATACTTCAGGAAATTGACAAGCGAACATGAATCAGTGATATTATTGTGATTGTTAGCAAAGACTAACCATCATGCTTTCCTTTACACCTGAATGAAATAAAATCAGAAAACGATGTACGGCCGGGAGCATGACCTCACACTCCGAGATTGACTACCGTTCGATAGCCTATTATAATCCGGTGATAAACCGCAGCCGCTGATGCGGCCATATGAAGCAGACCATGCAGGAGGGATACCCATGCTTGAGATAAAATCACTTGTAAAGATTTACAGGACAGGTGAAGAGGAAGTAAGGGCTGTTGATGATATCAGCTTTACCGTCGACCAGGGAGAAACCGTTGCGATCTCAGGAGCGTCCGGCTCGGGAAAGACTACCCTTCTCAATATGATAGGCACGCTGGATGGAATCTCTTCAGGTGACATCATGATTGACGGTGTCAGCATTGCGGGAATGAGCGAGAAGGAAAAGACCGCATACAGGAGGGTTAACCTGGGATTCATATTCCAGAGCTACAACCTCATCCCGGTGCTCAGTGCCCTGGAAAACGTCGAGCTGGCCTTTCAGCCCCTCAGCAGGGATGAAATCGCGGCCCTGGGCATAACCGACACCAGACAGGCCGCGATGGACGCCCTTAAGGCCGTGGGCCTTGAGGGATATGAGACAAGACGTCCGGGACAGCTTTCCGGAGGCCAGCAGCAGAGAGTATCCATTGCCCGTGCGATTGTCAGGAAGCCGAGGATAATCCTTGCCGATGAGCCCACTGCCAACCTGGACAGCAAAAACAGCCTGATGGTGCTGTCCCTGCTCTCGAAGCTGAGTCATGACCATAAAATAACGGTCATATACTCCTCCCATGATCAGGAGGTGCTTAAGAACGTGAGTCGGGTGATAATCCTGAAGGACGGAAAGATCGTGGAGGACAGAAAATGCTGAAGGGATTGAAGCTCTCCCTGAGAAACCTTTCCCGCTACAGGACGAGAACGATCATAACAATCATGGCAGTACTTATCTCCGTTCTTATCTCAACCGTGGTGGATGGGCTCATCAGGGGAATGTTCACCATGTCCACATCCAACCTGATAAACTACGAGAGCTCCGAGGTTACGGTCTATCAGGAGGGATACTTCGAAAAAAGGAAGGAGTATCCGTCCGACATCTTCATATCAGTGGATTCGGTAAGCTCTGCCCTGACAAAGCTGGATGTGGCAGGAATTCCCGCAACCCCGAGATACAAGGCGGTATCTGAGGTTATTTCCTACAGTGAAGCGGAAGATGCCGAATTCAGCCTCAACGTGATACTGGTCGGAGTCGACAAGGAAAGGGACTCTGAAGTCTTCAGGATCTCAGAGAGCCTCACGGACGGTACGTGGTTCGGCGCTGAGGATGAGATCATACTGGGCTCCAGGATTGCCGAAAAGCTGCAGCTCACGGTCGGAGACATGGTAACCCTATCCACCACCGGAGCAATGGGATTTGCCGAGACCCTCGATCTCACGGTCGGAGGGATAATCAACTCGGAGGATCCCCAGGTCAACATGTCCCAGGTCTTCGTGAGTCTTGCGGATCTGGACAGCTACCTGATGCTGGAGGGAGGTGCCACCGAGATAGCGGTCTCAGACGGACTTCCGTCAGTTGCGACTGACAGATTCAGGGACAGGGTTCAGAAGACGATAGGACCTGAGCTGGATGCCAGGTACTATGAGGAAGTCAATGAAGACATAATCGCCATCATGAACGGGGACAAGGGCAGCTCCTTACTGATGCTCCTGTTCCTTTTCATAATCGCCGCTGCAGGCATCTCCAACACGATGCTCATGGCCGTGATGGAAAGAAGGAAGGAGAGCGCGATGCTCCGCTCCCTTGGCTTTTCCAGAGGATCGATCGTATCACTCTTCGTACTGGAAGGCACGCTCACCGGGATAATAGGAGCGGTACTGGGAGCCTTACTTGCACTTCTTGTTATGATACCCCTCTCCCAATATGGCCTCGACTTCACCGCTCTCCTTTTCGAGGACATGGACATCGGATACAGAATCCCGCTGATACTGAGACCCGGACTTTACTGGCAGTCCTTCGTGCTCATCCCGACCCTGGCAGTATTTCTTTCCGCCGCTTCGGCCTTCTTCCCTGTTCATAAAACGGGCAAGGAGGAAATTGCAGATCTCTTCAGGAGGACGTGATGATAAAGCTTGCGCTGAGAAACTGCCTGAGAAACAGGAAAAGGACCATAGTGACGGGACTTTCGGTAATGCTTGCCGTCTTCGTCGTGCTCATGATCATGTCATTCATGTACTCCTGTTTCGACCAGCTGGCAGCAAATGAAAGGAAATACACAACGGGTGACATCAGGATAAGAAACGCCAGATTCAATGAATTTGAATCCCTGATGCCGATGCAGTTCTTCATTGAGGATTACTCCTCACTGAAGGATGAACTGATGAGGATGCCGGAAATTAAGGATGTGGAGTCGGTATTTTCCCTCGCGGCCTCCGTTTACAGTGACGGAAAGCTGGAAAGTACGGCCATATACGCATCTGACCCCGGTTCGGTCTTCATCGGGGATGAGACGATACTCTATGAGGGACGCTTTGCGGAAAACGGGGCAAAGGAAGTGATGGCAACCCCGCTCTTTCTCAAACACCACGGCCTCTCCCTCGGAGACAGCGTCACGTGCATCTTCAAGACCGCGGCAGGCGGCACCAATGCGGCGACCTTCCGGATCGTTGGCATCGTCGGATATCTCAATTCCGAGATGAACGGCAACCTGATCATAACCACCGCGGATGCCCTTGCACCCCTGGTCAGGATGAAGGACGGAGCACTGGAGCTCCATGTCTGGCTTAATGAAGGTGCGGATGAGACAGCAGAAGCGGATGTCCTGAACTCATTGCTGAGTGACAGGGGCCTCGTGGTCCAGTCCTGGAGCGAAATTTCCTGGATCGCTCCGGTAATGCCGCTCTACGACTTAATGATCATCATTATCGACGCACTCTTCTTCTTTATTGCCTCAACACTGGTCTTCAACACCATGATGATGTCGGCACTTGAAAGGAAGAAGGAGCTTGCGACCATGATCGCAATCGGATTCTCAAGAAAGTACATCATGGCCCTGCTCGTTGCGGAAGGCCTGGTGATATCCCTGATTTCAGCTACCCTGTCGGCACTAATCAGCAAGGTGATGATAGATATCTTCGGTGTGGTCGGCATCGATCTCACGGGTTTTGGAATTGAGGCAGTCGAAGGCTGGGGCTTTCCCAACATTCTCTATACAAGACTTGCAGGGTGGATTTACCCTGTCGTCATACTGGCGGAAACGTGTGTTTCCGTTCTGGCAGCCATCCTTGCCACGATGAGGGTAAGGAAGCTTGAGGTTGCAGGATCCTTAAGGGAGGAAGCATGAAAAAACTGATCATCACTTTAATCATCATCACATCTGCCCTCACGGCACTTGGTGCCGAGAGCGCAAAGGACATCATCGACCGCATGGACGAGGTCATGGATTTCGAAACCCTGTCATTTTCAGCCACGATGAAGAATACCGACAGGCTCGGCATCACGGTGCAGTCCTTCAGTGCGGTTCAGAACAGTGACGGGGACACCCTGATGACCGTCACGTCAGGCATGGATAAGGGACAGAAGATACTCCGTCTGGATGACGAGATATACATCTACTACCCCGACGCCGATGAGATAATAAGACTCTCCGGCTCCGGACTGTCAGACTCCTTCCTGGGCTCAGATTTCTCCTACGAGGACTTAAGCGGTGATGATGACTACAACAAAAGATATGATTACGAGCTCAAAGGCAGTGAGACATACGGGGATATCGACTGCCACCTGATATCATTCACGGCAAAAAAGCTCTCTGAAACGTATCAGAATATGGAAATCCTCATCGACAAGGAAAGATACGTCCCGATTGTCGAAAGACTCTATTCAAAGAGCGGCAGACTCCTGAAAACCATCTATTACGATGGTTACACCGATGCCCCTTGTTTCCCGACCATCGTCCGGACCGAGAATGCGGTGAAGAAATCGAACAGGAGCGAGATGACGATATCAGAGATCGTGTTTAACAGGAAGCTGGACGAGTCTCTCTTTGACAGGGAGGAATTCGCATGGTAAGGAAACTCATCCCTGCACTGCTTCTAATAGCATTGTCACTCCCGCTTTTCGCCTCCGGTGCAGACGTAAGTATCACCGGAGGAGTTATTAAGAGCGGTAATACCGACGCTCTCATCACTTATGCGGCGGAAGTAACGCCCTATTACACCTTCTCTGATCAGAATCTGAAGGGTGAGATCAGGGGAGACCTCATCTTGAATGACACTATGGTCATCCTTTCACTGAAGAGGGCCGATTTCCGCTTCCGCCTTCCCTCCTTTGGCGGAAAGAAGGTGACCCTGACGGCAGGACGCTCCCCTCTTTCCTGGGGCCTCGGCTCGTACTACAGGATCGGGGATGTACTGCTCGATGACATGTCAAGCAACATAAAGGCCGGTGTCAGCGACAGCCGGAACGTCTGGCTTCTTTCCGCCTCCCAGAGCCTGGGAAGCGGTTTTAACCTGGAAGCAGCCGCAGTCCTTCCGATTCCCTCCACAGTCACGTTTACCCAAGCAGGGAGCATGATTACGCAGGGAGAAAAGGCCGCAATCGGAGCGAAGCTTAAGAAAAGCCTTGATACTAAGACTCTGAAATCAGTACAGCTCTCCGCTTCATACAGCGAGGATAAAGTCACATCCCTTGCCGCGGCCTTCGATGCATCACTCTGGTTTGACATCACGGGCGGAGCCGAAACGAAGTTCAGGGCAGGGAATGACATCAGGGCTGCAGTGAACATGACCAAGTTCATCTCCCTTGAGGGCGAGACAGTATCAGTTCAGCTGGGATTGTACCTTGCAGGTGAATTTGATTTTTTCAAAAAGGAATATCAGGCATGCACGGCTCTTTCCCTCACACCGACTGAGAGACTTACTCTCTACCTTGCCATCACGAACAGCTTCTCAGAGGGCGGATACTCGGGCCTCGATGCCTATTCCACCCTTTCCTTCATCATCTCGGACAGCGTCAGGGCTGAAACCGTATTTGCCTACACGCATAATGAAGATGCATTTACTGGAATGCTCACGCTGAAAAGTGCCTTCTGATGGCAGATGATTCCGGAAATAATTGCCATCGGAGAAGGTGCTTCCTTCTCCGGGGCAGAATTTTCATATAAGGACTTCTTTCTTATAAAATCCATGCGGGAAGACTCCCGTCTTTAGGCTGGAGATGAAAGCATGGCTATACATTCTTTTGGTTTTCGATGTATTTCATGATGGTCTCCTGCGATACCACTCCTGCACTCCCTATATAATAAGAGCGCGTCCACAATGTGGGCAAACGGCTCCTCAGCCAATCATGACGCTCCCGAAGCACATGAGACGTATAACCCTTCATTTGATTGACGATCAGCTGTGGGGTGATGGCAGGGGATGCCAGGACGAACAGGTGAACGTAATCTGGCATGATCTCCATTGCCTCTATCTTAACGTTTAGCTCCTTCGCTTTTTGCTCGAACAGTTCCCGCAGCTCGGATTCCAGTGTCTCCAGCACTGGTCTCCTGTACTTTGGACAGAAGATGATATGATAATGCAGGCTGTAGACCGCATGTGCTGCTGAATAACGGTTTAAATTTTTCTCACTAGCCATATTTGCATTATACAATCGAATGGGATATAATAAAAGTATGCTTAAGTCCTTTTCCTACAGACTCTATCCAACATCCGAACAGCAAAGCCTGCTGACAAGGACTTTCGGTTCCGTGCGATTCGTTTACAACAGGCTTTTAGAGTACAGGAACAAAGCATATGAGAGAAGGAAGGAAAGCCGGAAC
>JALEVV010000006.1 GCA_022788185.1 Spirochaetales bacterium
TCCACAAAACCTCTTTTTTTTCACCTCCAAAAGGCCTTTTAAGGCATACTGCACTGTTTAACGATAATCCTCAAAAAAGCCTTATATTATAAGGATTTATTTATCAAGTGTGTTCACTCTTGACATCAATACTACCGTCTCAACATGTTCTGTCCTTGGGAACATGTCTATGGGCTGGGAGCCATATACCCTGTAAGGCCCGTACTTCAGCAGATACTTGATGTCCCTGTTCTGGGTATGGGGATCGCAGGAGATGTAGACAATGCTGTCCGGAGCAAGTTTTATCAGGGATGACAGGAATCTCTCATCAGAGCCGGCCCGTGGCGGATCAAGGAAAACCGTATCGAAGTGTTCCCCGCGTTTTGCTGCTTCCTTACAGTAAACTGAGGCATCTCCGGTGATGAATGTAATGTTGTCCCTGCCGTTAAGTTCGGCATTCACCTTTGCATCGGCAACAGCACTGGGATTGAGCTCAACACATACCACTTCCCCTGCCCTGCGGGATGCGACCAGACCTATCGTTCCGGTTCCTGAGTATGCGTCAAGCACTCTTTCCTTTCCGGTAAGGCGCGCCATTCTGACTGCAATCGTGTACAGGACTTCCGTCTGCTTCGCATTGATCTGGTAGAAGGAAAGTGGGGAAAGACGGACCTTCATGCCGCAGAGTTCATCATCGATGAAGCCTTTACCGTAAAGAACCTTTACAGGTGAGTTCTGATCGGTGACCATCGAATCCTCCCTCCGGTTCACCTGTGCGGTTATTGTCTTTATCTCAGGATGCATCTGCTTAAGCGCATTGACGAACTCGGTGACAGGCGGGATCTGAGGTGAGCCGAAGACAAGAAGCACCATCACTTCTCCCGAGACATGGCCCCTTCTCAGGAGCACATGGCGGAGCTCTCCTGTTTTTTCATCCTCATCATAGGGTTTCAGCCCATAAGTCTTCATCAGTTTGCGTACCGAACGCAGGATGTCAGATGCACCCTCGAATTCGAGCATGCAGTCCTTTACCGCTATGAGACGATGTGAGTTCTTCCGGTACAGTCCGGTTGCGATGGCACCCTTATGATCATAACCGACCACGGCCTGAACCTTGTCCCTGTAGCGCTTCTCATCGGAGCCTATTATGGTGGCGACGGGCCCGAAGCCCTTAAGACAGCGGCATGCCACCCTGGTCTTTTCCTTCAGCTCCTCCTCATAGGGGATAACGGCATAAGTACAGCCTCCGCAGTAAGGCGAAAGCGGACAGACATCCTGTTTTCTCATAACAGCTCCTCAGGCACCGCATCAAACTCCCTGTCCAGAGGGAATATTGGGCGCTTGACCTTCTCATACCTGAGCTTTTCCAGTTCCTCACAGGTAGCGCCTTCCGTAAGCACCAGGACCGATGATGCGGCGAGTTTCTTCAGTTCCGGTTCAAGATATCCCAGTTTGACTGTTATCACAAGGGAGCTGGAGGGATTTATTCCCAGGGCTTCCATCATCTCAGGCTCGTAGCAGCCTACATGATCCTCAGTGACCACAACGTCAATGCCGCCGGTTCTTATCAGGGCGATCCTGGTGTGTGTTTCCCCATATGAATCAGAGAGGACCTCAACGGTCCCTTCGAATTCAACAGGTGATGAATCGATCCAGCCACCGAGCGTTCCCTTTATGCTTTTTCCACCCCCGAGCTCAAAACACTCCGCGGCCGTTTCAGGATCATAAATTGCCTGAAAGACGGCAGGCGGATCAAGGTGAGAAATGAAAACATCCTCAAGCATCATGCGAAGAAGTGACGTCACGTCCCCGGCTGCACCTGCAGTGGGATTATCTCCGCTGTCAGACAGCACGACGGGCGTACGGCCTTCCCTTATGTACTCCTTTGTCCTTTCAAGTGCTTCAGCGGGATGAAGGGCTTCCGTGCAGAATTTAAAGTCAGATCTCCTGGACCAGAGATACTCGGCATTTTGTCCGGCATATCTGGCAGCGTGATCCTTTGAGACTGATGAGATCACGAGGGAAGTGACTCCGGCATCTGCGGTATCGGCCCAGGGGAAACCCATCAGCATGGAAGCAGACAGTATTCCCTCTTCCTTCTCGGTTTGTCTGACTTTATCCATGACGCTTCTCATTGGTTCGGTGGAAGTTTCACTCTTCTCACCGGCTATGAGAAACGGGATTCTCATAGCACTCATATGGCATTCAGTTCCCGAAAGGAGCTTTAAGAGGAGTCTGGCCGCATCGCATCCTGTATCATAGGCATCGGTGTGCGGTGCACACTTATAGCCTATGAAGGCATCTGCATTTTCCAGCATGTCCCGTGTAACTGTGGCATGCATGTCCAATGCCACTGTAACCGGCACATCCGGACAGATTGCCCTCACCCTTCTGAGTATGTCGCCCTCTGCGGCCCCTATGCCCTTTACCCTCATGGAGCCGTGAAGGGCCAGACATATTCCGTCCACGGGAAGAGCTGCTTCAAGTTCCGAAAGAAATTCATCCCTTAAGGTGACATATATGCCATTGTCCCACTCCCCTCCGGGCACGGCCCGGGCGTGGAGTGATGTGACCGTATCAATCCCGTTTGCATCCAGCGTCCTGATGATGCCGCCCATGGCATCCTCTCTCTGGGAGCGGTAAAGCTCATCACCGCGACGGACAGTAATCTCCCTTTCTCCCGTTACCATCGGGTTGAAGGTATCCGATTCATGGTGGAAACCACCTGTGAAGACTCTCATCAGAAGCGTCTCATGATGTCGCTGACGCGGGATGGTGATGTGTGTGTGACGGTGAATTCACTCTGACGCAGCAGGCCACCCATGTAAATGTGACCGGGGTGGAACTCCATGAGGCTCTTCCTCTCTTCAGGAAGGAATATGTGGTATTCCTTGGCACCGATTTTTTCCCTCATCTTATCGAAGTTCCTCTCGGTAAGCCCGCAGCCCGGCATTATGATGACCCTGTCCCCTGCAAGACGGACGAGCTCTGAGAGAAGTTCGGCACCCTCGGGAACCGTTGCTTCCTGACCGCTTGTGAGAATACGGTCCACACCAAGGCTTATTAGATCCTCAAGGGCCTTATAGGGATCACGGGTCATGTCAAATGCCCTGTGGAAGGTGACGGATAGCGGACGTGCAAGCTCAATGAGCTCTGCCGAGCGCTTCATATCCACATCCCCGTCAGGAGTCAGGATTCCGAAGACAATGCCATTGATGCCTGTATCCTTCAGTGCCTTTATGTCTTCCTTCATGACCTCAAACTCCTCATCAGAGTAACAGAAGTCACCTCCGCGGGGTCTTATCATCACATTGATCTTTATTTCAGTCAGTTTTTTTGCTGTCCTGACCGTCCCGATAGTCGGTGTGAGCCCTCCCTCAAAGAGGTCACTGCAGAGCTCCACACGGTCAGCTCCGCCCTTCTCGGCCGCAATTACCGACTCCACCGATTCCAGACATATTTCGATAACAGGTCTCTCCGCCATAATCAATCCTCCATCATAAGGGTAAGTATTTCCCTGTCTGTCTCGCGCATTCCTTCCTTTCCCATCTTTCCGAATGCCCTTATCGTTTTTTCAATATCATCTTTCACAAGACCGTCCCCGCCCTGGAATGAGGTCTTTTCCTCAAGGCTCATTTCCATTGCCAGAATCGCGGCCTCAAGGGATGATGAAATCTTTGCGGCACATGAGGCCTTTGCCCCGTCGCAGACAATTCCTCCGACCATTGCAAGGGTGTTGGAAACAGCTTTGGCTATCTCCGCTTCCCCTCCACCCATGAGATATGCGATCCCGGCAGAGGCTCCTGCCGATGCCGATACCGCACCGCAGTACGCTGAGAGTGGACCTATGTACTTCTTCTGGTGTATTGCCGTCAGATTGGATAGTGCAAGTGCCCTTAAAACCTTATCCTCAGGTGCATCGAGATACTCACCGTACTCGACAACAGGAAGGGACACTGTCAGTCCCTGATTGCCGCTGCCGCTGTTTATCACGACGGGAAGGGAGCACCCTGACATCCTTGCATCCGATCCTGCCGAGGCATATGCCCTTGCCCTGATCCTGACATCATCCCAGTCGTAAAGCTTCTTAAGTGTCTTGCCGATGGAACAGCCGTAAGAATTCCTGAGGCCCTCCTCCGCGATCGCGCGGTTAAGCTCAACCTGTCTTGTAAGCGGCCCCCTGATATCCTCAACATCGACCTCTTCCGCGTAGCGAAGGATGTCTGAAAGATTAAGCTGCTCCCTGAGGGCATCAAGATCATCACCGGGCTCTTCAGACGTGCGGTTTTCAAGCACTTCACCGTTTCTGGTAAGTGAGTAAAGCTCGTCATGACACTCCTTCAGGACCGCTTCGGAGCAGTCATCACCTGAAAGAGCCCTGACGCTCACATACAGCCCCGCCACATCTTCGGCAAGAAAAACCGTGCACACATCACTGCCAAGAAGTGATGAAACCTTATTCCTGACAGCGTCATCCACAGCTGAAAGCACCTCGAGGTGCAGTGAGGCTTTTCCGCCAAGTGCCCCGAGCAGGGCGGCGGCCTCTATTCCCTTCATCCCCCCGGAATTGGGAACCGTGACGCTCTTCACGTTCTTGACGACATTGCCCGAGCACCTGACCTCCAGCTTCTCAAAGGGCTTTCCCAGTGCTCCGGCCGCAGCCGCGGCAGCATATGCGATCGCAACAGGCTCCGTGCAGCCGAGTGCGGGCTTCAGTTCTTCAGTAAGTATCTTTGTATAAGCAGTAAAAATATCCATAGGCAGTCTTTCAAATCATAAGAGGGAAAACAATGGCTGTAAAGTTGCAATTTGATGCAGCAATTATTTCTTCTTATACCTCAGCGCACAGACCTCATCGCCTTTCGCAATGCATTTGGGAAGTTCAAGCACGGCACCGAACTTTTCGCCTATTCCATGATCTCCGCACATAGCGATGTCGCAGAGGCGCGCGATATCCTCATCCGATACGCCCTGCTTCTGCCACGCCTTCACGAGCGGACAGTAGTGGAAATCAAGGAAGAGTTCATCATCGGTGGTCTTAACCACGTCCATCTCAAAGACACGCCTTGCGGGTGCGGTGAAGAGAGTCTTCTTCAGGCCCTTCAGGGAATCGGTCTTTCCCTTACTTACCAGGTTTCCGCCCTGATAAAGGCCGCAGCGCTTCACGGCATCGGGAGCGAAGTCCTCCCACTCAAGTCCCTTCTTTCCCGCCTCATCACATAAAAGGTAAAGCCAGAGGGCGCGGTGCTCCAGCAGTTCCCTTATTGCAGTCGTAAGTGCATCTTTATGCTTTGCTTCGTTTTTAATCATGACGAACATTATACCACAAACGGCCATGGATAATGTACAATGACCGTAACCGCAAATTAGTGGAAGGTATATATGGCAAGAACAACAGGTGTTGTATCAAGGGGCATAAGGTGTCCCATTATCAGGGAAGGTGACGATCTGGTCACCATCGTCAGGGACAGTGTCATGGACGCTGTCAGGGAAGAGAACATTATTGTCCGCGACCGTGACATCGTGGGAGTAACGGAAGCGGTTGTTGCAAGGGCACAGGGTAACTACTGCACCTGTGATGACATCGCAGCCGATGTCAGAGCCAAGTTCGGAGACAGGACCGTCGGACTCATTTTTCCGATCCTCTCAAGAAACCGTTTCTCACTTATTTTAAAGGGTATCGCAAGGGGTGCGAGGAAAATCGTCCTCATGCTGAGCTATCCCTCCGATGAAGTGGGCAACCACCTCGTATCCCTGGACAGGGTCGACGAGGAAGGTCTCAATCCATACAGCGACCTGCTCACGGAAGAAGAGTACAGGTCTCACTTCGGTTATCAGAAGCATGAGTTCACCGGTGTGGACTATGTGGAATTCTACCGAAGTCTCATCACGGCTGAAAACTGCGAGGCCGAGATCATCTTCGCAAACAGTGCGACGAGGATCCTCGAGTATACAGACAGCGTGATCTGTGCCGACATCCACACAAGGGCCCGCAGCAAGAGGCTTTTGAAGAAGGCAGGAGCATCCCTCGTCCTCGGTCTTGATGACCTCATGACAGAGAGCATAAACGGTTCGGGCTTCAACAGCGAATACGGTCTTCTCGGCTCAAACAAGGCAACCGAGAATACGCTGAAGCTCTTCCCGAGGGATGCACAGGCATTTGCAGAGAAGCTTTCCGGCGCCCTTTCAGAGGCCACGGGAAAGAAGGTTGAAGCGCTTGTCTACGGAGACGGTGCCTTCAAGGATCCCCAGGGCAAGATCTGGGAGCTTGCAGACCCGGTTGTGTCTCCGGGATACACTTCAGGTCTTTCGGGACTTCCCAATGAAGTGAAGCTCAAGTATCTTGCGGACAATGACTTCGCGGCTCTTAAGGGCGATGAGCTGAAGGCTGCGATGAAGGAGTACATCTCCCACAAGGATGCGGACCTCAAGGGCCAGATGGTGAGCCAGGGAACGACTCCGAGGAAGATAACCGATCTCATCGGATCACTCTGCGACCTGACAAGCGGAAGCGGTGACAAGGGAACACCGGTGATATTCATCCAGGGTTACTTCGATACCTACGCTGACGAATGACAATGCAGTCCTGCACCATGTGCAGGACTGTTTCATTTTAATTGTCCACTGTGATAGTATTTATTCAGAGGAGGCATGACTGTATTGGTCAACTACCATCTCATTCATAAGGACAGGATGGCAGCCGAGCTTGAGTTCGACCCGGAAGGCGGGTCCCTGTTATCCATTAGAAGGGTATCTGAACCACAACTTCTTCCTCTGTCATGCCAAAATCAACCGGATAAGCTGAAATACTGGTGGGCGCATAGGGCCGTATCAAAACAACAGGGCACCATAAAACAGTTCTATGGAATATCCTCATCAGGCTTTCAGAGGGGAAAACGATAGACAGAATTGAGAAGGAAGCATCAGACTTCTTCGGGCCTGTCATGGAAAGAAAAAACATAAACGCCTGCGGGCAAAGGTGACGGGAGAAACGATAAGACCCCGCTGAACCTTTTCAGTTCATTCATGCCGGAAACAGGAAGGGCACCGCTTATGCAGTGCCCTGTCTGTTTTATCATACTCCGCCGGTGAGAAGCCTTGGGAGAGTAAGGGTGATCTGGGGGAACACGTTGAGAAGTATCAGCGTGATGATTAACGGAATCAGGAAAGGAAGAACACCCTTCATCAGTGTCTTGAACTTCATGTTTCCGACTCTTGCAACGACGAAGAGGGCTGTTCCCATCGGAGGTGTCAGGATACCGATCATCAGGTTGAAGATGACGACAACACCGAAGTGAATCGGATTGATGCCGTATGCCATTACTGCGGGAAGCAGGATGGGCACGAGGATCATCTGAAGCGGGAGTGCGTCGATACAGGTACCGAGCAGGAGCAGTACGATGTTGATCATCAGCAGGAGGGCAAGCTTGCTGCTCACGTGACTGGTGAAGAACGTCGCGATCGCCTGGGGCATCTGCTCCCTGGAGATGACGAACTGGAAGAGCGTGACGCCCAGGATCATGAGAACGATGGTTCCGCTGGTCTTTATTGAGTCGATGCAGATCTTCACATAGCTCTTAAACGTCAGCTCCTTATAGACGAAGAAGCCAAGTATGGTTGTATAGAGGGCTGCGACGACTGCGGCTTCGGTCGGTGTGAAGTAACCAGTGAAGATACCCACAAGGATGATGACCGGAGTAAGCAGTGCCCAGAAGCTCTTTTTGAAGGATCTGGCCCTGTATGACCAGCTTCTCTTCGGCTCAGACGGATAGTTCCTCTTATGGGACAGGATCGAGCACATGACCATGAGTGCGGCTGTCGTCAGCAGTCCGGGCAGGAAGCCTGCCATGAAGAGCTTCTCGACACTCTGGTTTGCAAGCACGGCATAGATGATGAGCGGTGTTGAAGGAGGCACGAGAGGTCCGATGATACAGCTGGCTGCGGTGATACCGCCTGCAAAGCCCTCATCGAATCCCGCATCCTTCATGCTCTTGATCTCGAGCTGGCCAAGACCGCCCGCATCGGCAAGGGCACTTCCCGACATGCCTGAGAAGATCAGGGAGGCCAGTACGTTTACATGTGCAAGACCGCCCTTCCTGTGTCCGATCATGGATGCGGCGAAGTCGAAGATACGAGTCGTTACACCGCCTCCGTTCATGAGGTTACCGGCCAGAACGAAGAACGGTACTGCCAGCAGGGTCTGGCTGTTGACACCGTTGAACATCTGCTCAAGGGCAAACGGAACCAGGTTGAAGCTGCCAGTGACCGCAAAGAAGAAGATTGACACGATGATGAGGCTGTAGCCCACATGCACGCCGAGCATGATGAGGATGAACCACATTATGAAGGTAAGTGTGAGTTCCATATATCAGTCCTCCTCCTTTATGTCATAGAAATCGTTCTTTGAATCCTCAATGACCCACTTTCTCACGACTTCCCCGTGTCTGATGATGTTGACAAGCTGTGCGATCATCTCGAGGATTGTGAGGGCGGTCCAGAGGAACATCGCGCCGTACAGCCAGCTTTCCCCGATACCAAGGGTTACAAGCGGAGTGAACGACTTTCTCTGAACGATTGAGAAGGTGTAGTAAAAAATCATGGAAAGCAGTGCGATCATGACCACATCGGTGACGGCCTCGATCACGAGCTGAATCTTCTTCGGAAGCGAAAGCAGGATCGCATCAATCCTGACATGGATGTTTTCCCTCTGTGCGATGTGACACCCGAGCACGCCCATCCAGACAAAGAGCAGACGGCTCATCTCATCGGTCCATGATGAGGGGGTACCGATCTTTCTGGAAACTGCCTGCCAGAAGAGCGAGAGGAGTATCACATTGAAGAGGATGACGGCCACTGCCTGCTCAGCCTTCTCCAGGACATGAACCGCATCTGATGGCCTTTTTACCTCTATGTTCCCTATTTTCATAAATAATTCTCCCGGGATTACATACTTACTTCAAAGGGGCCGAAGCCCCTCTGAAATCCTGATACCTTCCGGCTTATCTTGCCTCTTCGATTGCCTTGATGGCTGCATCACCGTACTTGGCGGCATACTCATCGTACATCGGTGCGCACGCAGCCCTGAACGGAGCCTTGTCGGGTGTGGTGATAGTCACGCCATATCCCCTGAAGCTCTCAAGGAGTGCGGCTTCATCCTTCTGGAAGCACTCGGTGTGGAAGGCTGCTGCCTCAACCGTTGCCTTTGTGATGGCTTCCTGCTGAGCGGGTGAGAGCTTGTCGAAAACGATCTTGCTGATGATGTAGTTGTTGTCGTTGATGATGTGACCCGTGAGTGCACAGTACTTCTGTACTTCATAGAACTTCTGTGCATCGATTGTGGAAAGCGGGTTCTCCTGACCGTCAACGGCATTGGTCTTGAGTGCAAGGTAAACTTCTGCGAACGGCATCGGAGTTGCAGCTGCTCCTGAGTACTTTGCGAATGCAAGGTTTGCAGCGGCATTGGGAACTCTGAGCTTCATACCCTTCATGTCATTGATTGAGTTGATGGGTCTGTTGGATGTGGTCTGTCTGGTACCGTTATATGCATTTGCAAGCACCTTCCAGCCCCTGGCCTCAAGCTTGGCGTAGATACCCTTGCCGTACTCGGTCTCGGTGAGGGTTCTCATAAGATGGTCGAAATCGTCAAAGGCGAACGGATAACCGAAGATCTCAAGCTCGGGGATCCAGAGACCGAGTCTTCCGGTTTCAGCATAAACCATGTCAAGTGCGCCTGCCGCAACCTGATCGATCATAGCCCTGTCATCACCGAGCTGTCCGCCGGGGAAGATTTCAACCGTGATGGTTCCGTTTGAATACTCTTTTGCCTTCTGGGCAAGCAGCTCAGCAGCCTTATACTCATTGGATGATGTATTGGCCTGGAAACCGATTTTCAGGGTGACGTTCTTCTCTGCACCTCCCTGCTCAGAAGAACCGTTTGCCATAAGAGGCATGACGAGTGCGACCGCGATTGCAAGAATCACTAGGATCTTTTTCATTTTATTTCTCTCCTTTTCCCTTTTCGGGTGTGTAATCAGTTGATGGCGACCTTGAAGATGACCTTCCTGACGGGGGAATCCTCAGTCACTGATATGCCGGGCATGTGGGGTTCCCCCGGCAGGAACACGACGAAGTGACCTTTTGTCATGTGATAAGTGGCAAGCGCCCCGCCCTCCACCATGGAAGCGTCCCCCTCGCTGTCATAGGGACCTGCCGATGCCAGGAGTGCCCTGTCACCGGCCTTTATGAGTTCCTCACCTTCATAGATGATCTGGACATCCACTTCCCTTCTGTGGATCTCATGCAGCTTCTTATCCTTACATGTCGTGTAAGCCGCGACATTGTAGCGGAGCGTATCCGATACTATGTGACATCCCTTCTCAAGATCAGGCTCACCCTTCTCCAGAAAGGCCCTTATCTCACCAAGAAACGGAAAAGCCTTTTCATAGAGTGCAAGATTATCCAGAGTGTCGAAAATCATGCCCATCTCCTTATGGCTTCATCGATGAGGCGGACGGACTCCTGAACGACGGGTTCATCGCTTTCAGCAAGGGGTGCAAGGGGTGCACGCACGCTTCCGAGATCGATACCGGTCCTTCTCTTAATTACTTCCTTCATCGTGGCATAGAGGTTGCCCTTAGCCTCACAGAGCTTGTAGATGATGGCATCGATATCCCACTGGATACCCTTTGCACGCTCCATGTCACCCTTCTTAAATGCTTCGTCAGCAGCAAGGAAGAGCTCGGGCATCACTGCATAAGTTCCGCCGATACCGCCGTCAGCTCCGATCGCACGGCCTGCGATGAACTGCTCATCGGGTCCGTTGAAAACGGTGAAATCCTCACCACCGTACATCTTGAACATCTGGATGTCCTGGGTGGGCATTGATGAGTTCTTGACTCCCTTGACCATCGGGTTCTTCAGCATCTCCCTGAAAAGGGACATGGTGAGACTTACGCCTGCAAGCTGGGGAATGTTGTAGATGATGAACGGAGTGTTGGGAGCCGCTGCCGAAATGTCATTCCAGTACTTTGCGATAGCATGCTCGGGAAGCTTGAAGTAAATGGGAGGAATCGATGCGATTGCATCAGCACCGAGGCTTTCAGCGTGGCGTGCCAGCTCCTGGCTGTCCTTTGTGTTGTTGCACGCAACGTGCGCGATGACGAAGATCCTGCCCTTTGCGACAGCCATTACGTTCTCGAGAACAAGCTTTCTTTCCTCAACGCTGTGGTAAATACACTCGCCGGAAGAACCGCCGACATAGAGACCCTGAACTCCCTTACCGATGAGATACTCGGTGAATTCCCTTACTCCTGCGGGACTGATATTTCCTTCCTTATCATAACAGGCGTAGAACGCCGGTGTGATTCCTGCAAATTTTGATGCCATGTTTATCTCTCCTTTTTCAGATAACTTGTATACCTGATTTACTAATATCTAGATGGTAACATGGGAATTTTCTGCTGTAAAGAAAAAACTTGTGTACAAGTTGAATATTTTATTCCATCATCCTCCCCATACCTCTATGGTAACACGCAACTACTGATATGCAAAGAAATTAAGGGACAAAATATAAATGGATCAGAACAAAAGCATTGAAAAAATACAAGCCCATAATCAATAATCATAATTGCTGAGGGAACAATGAAAAGAAAACTGGCACTTCTTCTTATCCTGGCAATGGTACTGCCGCTTACTCTTTCCGCATATGAAAATAAGGAAGATGACGGATTTCATCTCTATACCTCAACCGGAATAGTCAGTTCAGGCATCGGACTGGGATACAGGGCCGGAAACTTTGAAGCCGGAGGCAACATATCCTCTGCCGCACTGAATACAGGCATATTCTTCCTCTTTGCGGCAGGTCACCCCATACTGGGTCTGGCAGTCGGCGCCGGTGCCTTCGGAGGCATCGACCTTTATGCGAGGTATGATTTCATCTCCAATGAGCGGTTTGAACTTTCTCCCGGCATCTCCTCAGGAGTTACATACTGTATGCTGGGTGCATTTGATATAGGAGTCGCTGCCGGAATATCACTCCATGCTGCAATGAAAATCGATGAAGTCACATCCATATTCGCAGAAACCGGCCTTCCCCTATATGGCTTTGAATACACTTCCTCCTGTGCTCCTGACGGAACCGATACCTCAGTCACATACTCAGGTTTTACCTTTGCAGAGCCCCGCTTTGCAGCCATTCAGAATTTCCTGATGACCACAAGACTCGGAATGGAAATCGTTTTCTGAAAATATTTTTTCCTGCAACGGTTCTGCAACATACTCCCTGTTATCCTTGGGGCACAGAAAGGAAAACAGAACATGAAGAAATTTATTATTATCCTGCTTGCACTCATGATGATCCTCGTATCCTGCGACCAGCAGACACCGGCAAACAATGACGATTTGATGCTTGGAAGCCCATCTAATTCAGGTTCAGATTACGATCCTTATAAAGATGAATTCTTCATAATAGATGAAAACGGATGCCTTAAGCCGGGACGTTATTATTACCTTGTCGGCAATCGCTACCGGTATATGGAAGAATACGAATCAATTGAAGAGGTTAAGGCATTCCAGGAAGGGGTGTTCAATGAAATGCCCATGCTCAAGAGAGTTAAACTCGGGACGAGTATCGAGACAATCGGGGAAAGGTCATTTGCAGACATGCCCTCACTCTTTTCAGTCGAAATGAAAGAAGGCGTAAAAACAATCGGCAGCGAGGCTTTCTCCGGCAACAGGTCCCTGGAGTACATCGATGCGCTCCCCAAGAGCCTGGAAACCATCGCCAGCGATGCATTCAGTAACTGTCCGTTCCTCAGGATCCTTTGTTACAGAGGAACCCTTGATGAGTGGTATAAGCTTGGAGCTGACAGCTACAACGCAAATGTATCATGCTTCGGCAAAGACTATGAGATCGCTTTATACAGATTCTCGAAGGACGGAGAAAACTATACTCTTGAAGGCCTTACTCCCCGAGGGAAGGGACAAAACGAATTCAAACTTACAGATATCAATATCAATATCACATCCATCGCAGCCAACGCTTTCAAAGGCGTGGAAGCAACATCCATAGTAATTCCGGAAACAGTAACTTCCATCGGAGAATCCGCATTTGAAAACAGCAAAATCACAACCGTAACCATAGGAAATGCTGTCGAATCCATCGGCAACCTTGCATTCATGAATTCTGATGTCATGGAAGTAACAATCCCTGACAGCGTTACGACAATCGGATATGCCGCATTCAGCAACTGCATGAAACTTAAGTCTGTCAATCTTGGTTCAGGAATAGAGGTCATCGACTGGAATACATTCGAACAGTGTGCCGCACTTGAGAATATTACTATTCCGGAGGGCGTAAAGGAAATAAAGACATGGGCTTTCAATGGATGTTCTTCACTGACAACAGTCACGATCCCGGCCTCTGTAACAAGCATCGGAGACAGAGCATTCGGAAAATGTCCGAGCCTGAAAACGGTTAATGTGGCTAAGGAATCACAGATAGAGCTGTTGAAAGATGCAGGCCTTCCGGAAGGATGTCGCATCACTTATGAAAAATAACTTCTGATCATTTCTGATTCTTACCTACATAAACACCCTCCTGTCGGCCAGTCCGGCAGGAGGTTCTTTTGCAAACACTTTATGGATTCTGTTTAAATTCCAATCAATTAATGATTTACCGTTGTAACCTCCGGATGGATATCGTACATATGCTGGTACACCATAACACAAAGGAGATTACAGAAAATGAAGAAAGCATGGAATTTAATCATCATTCTTCTCGCCATTGCCCTCTCAGCAGGGATGCTGACGTCATGTAATCCGGATACGGCTCCGGACGGTAAGAGTGCCGCATCCAAAAAGCAGATGACTAAAGCGGAATTCCGGCAGAACAGTCAGGCGATAAGGAGCCTGGACGTGATCGAGGCTTATGCTGTGGTAAATGCGGCAGCCGAGGCAAGGAGCCTCAGTGCAGACGGACTTGTGTACACCTTCACAGGTAAGGAGAATATATCTGCATCAGATATAAAAGAAAAGCTTACGGCCATGGCAGATGATGCATCAGGTGAAGGACAAGTATTTTACACTGCGCTTGCCGCTTCTCTCCAATCCACTGATTTCACTGTGACGGCAGAGTCCGGTTCGTTTGTCAGACTCACGGTTGATGCAGATGGGATCAGGACCGTATCATCACTGGACATAACCATCACAATTGACGGGAAGACAATCGAGATCGAGAAGGATGCTGATGAAAAGTGGATTGAGATCGATGGAACGTTCTTCGACAACACGGAACTTGAAAAGATGCTTGATGCCGCAGAGGATGCAGCCGAAGCAATTGAGGAGTTTCTTGAAAACCTCCCATCCCTCAAACTTGATTTACGTACCTTAATAGCAGGCAATGAAACAAAGGTGGAGATTAAAATCAAGGATGGTGAAGAGGTTGAAGCAACCATATCAGGATCCACCACATTCAAAGCAGCTGATGGAAAGCTTACGATTTCCTTAGACCTAAGTTACACTGAATTTGATGATGGCAAGGCTGATAAGAATTTCCATGTTGAGGGATCCTTCTCACTTGATCTCGATCCGAAGGACTTCACCGATATTCTGAATCATCTGAAGAACATTGCGGATGTTACGATTAAAGTTAACGGCATGAATGTCTGGGCAGACGCTTTCCTTGCCGAGCTTGACTGAATCATAACTGACATGGTTCCCGGCAGCACTGCCGGGAACGTATTTACACCATATCAGATACTGGGCTAAGCCATCTTCATGATGAAATGCTTTTCAATTCCATCTGATTACCGGATTTCTTTATACCAACAGATAGATTACTCAATCATACCCGCCTGTTCCCTGACTCGGTACTTCCGACCATTCCATTACTGATAAAAAGCTATCAGGATTCGTATCCGGTCATGCTGCATCTGACCAAGTAGGTTGAGTGCCCTTATGTTTTATATTTATCTTCTTATAATGTAAATAATTATTTACTTTTCTACATGACTGCTGTATAATTCTTATATGTATAGTAAGAATCTAATCGTTCGCAGGAACGTGAAATATAGAACAGTCAGAATCATGGAGCAGGTGGGCCGGTTCATCGACCTGCCTGCGGAAAAAAGGATTGGAATCATAAGCATTCACCTGGAGGAGGAAATTGTCATATCAGTTCAATTGTGTCAGCAGTGCTGACATTTTCTCATTTCCGGCATAAGTCTCATGAAATTGCTTCATGCGATAAAGTCCACGACGATTAAAACCTTTGATACCAGGGAATTGACGTTGGATGTAATCGGAAAGCGAATCAACGTATCCGTCTCCATAGTTTGCCTCTTTGAAGAGTGCAGTCGCAGGCATTCTCCAAGGCAAGGAGCAACATGGACCATACTGCTTTCAGGGGGCTTTATCCTATGAATACGGCAATCAGAAATGTGTGTTGTTGGGTCAGAACCCGGGAAACTTCTGGAGAAGTTGGTGCGTTGTGTTGCTGCGCCGGGAATGGTGATTGAAACTGCACAAGAAGTAGTGTAGCACGATAATGGAGGAAAGGAGTATACCCAAAAAACGGATATGCTGAAATATGGACTTCAGCGCTGATTTGCGGGTAAGATTCGGCTGTAAGAGGAGAAAATATGAAGAGTAAGAGAAAGGTATTCCTAATAATGTTGTTTACCGCTTTGTTCTTCTTCACTTCCTGTATCACGGGAAGATCTAGCGATGCTGAAGGCGTGATCGGTATTGCATGGAGAAGTGATGCGGATTCAGAGTTCTTCACCAATATAGCCAGGACGCTGGAGGATCTTGGAATACCTTATGCGATGGTGGATCAGGTGGTGGACTATTCCATACCTTACGAGGGAAACAGTGTTGCTTCATTCTGTATTGATGAAAATGACATCCTGCTTCCGGTCTATGCCGAGGAAGTGAAGAGTGAACTCTACCACAACTCGAACATAGATGAAGTGATGCATGCACGTGATTACAGGGCAGTCATCTTCACAGGAGGTGAGGACATCGCACCTACACTCCTTGCTTCCCCTGAGCCCTGGCACGGTATTGAGGCTGAAAAAGATTACAATGCGACAAGGGATGTCTCTGATTACCTTCTGATGACGTACTGTATCGACAATGACATTCCTGTCATTGGCTTCTGCAGGGGATCGCAGATGCTTGGTGTGGTATCAGGAGCGGAGATCATTCAGGATCTTCCTGTATACTTTGAAGACAATGGTGTGCCTTATGACTATGAGCACAGGAATGAGAAAGCATCCTCCGATGCATACAGGGACTATGCACCTCATGATGTCATCCTTACCGAAGGCTCAAAGGTTAAGGAAATGTATGGCCTTGATACCCTTGAAAACGTCCCTTCCTGGCACCATCAGGCACTGACGGGGCTTGAGGACACGCCGCTTCTGCTGGCAGGCTACACGGAAGTAAATGGCCTGAAGACTGTTGAGATAATCGAACGCCGAGACAAGGCTTTCGTCATCGGCTTCCAGTTTCACCCTGAAGCTGCTTATGTGAAGCACCTGGAAGGTGCTGACAACAGTGACAGCTTTATCGATGCTGATACCGCTGCCGTGATTTTCCGGGAAATAGGCAGGCTCACGGATATGTAAGCATCATATACAAGCACACCGGAGGGAATATGTGATTGCCATTAGACAAGGAGGTTAAATACTTATGCCGGTGTAGCCCCAAAAGCAGTTTATCCCATTTCATATGTTGGGAATCCCATTCAGACCGCATAAGTTTTTGTGCTTATCGGCTTTAGTCAGCAACCGCCCGTGCCAGCCTGGAGAAGAGCTGGTCTGGGGAGCGTCTGCGGTTGAAGCGGAAGCAGTATTCGTTCAGGCAGCTCTGGAGCTGCTCTCATCTGCCGTGGTAGGTTCCGGTCAGAAATGCTTTGAGGTTGCTCAGTGCCTTATGTAGCCACAGAACAGATACCACCTTACTTTTACCGCCAGTGAAGCTGGATCATGCACCTTTTCTGCGCAAACTGTTTTCATGGCAGACAGGATGGAGTCCATTATCAGGGCAAATACCGAAAAAGATAGAGGTCTGCTGATCAGAAGGGAACTGAAGCAAGAACATTGTACCACCCTGACATTCGGTGACAGCATTAACCAGAATTCAGCAGCACATAAGGATAAAAAGAAGCGACCGTTTCATCGGCCATTGCCGTGAGAACGATCGCATGTTGTTCGATGGTCTGGAGACCACTATTCGATGGTTGCCTTTGCATTATCCATCAAATCCAGTACATCATTGTTTTTAGCAGGGGTAGGACTCGAACCTACGACCCCCGGGTTATGAGCCCGATGAGCTGCCAACTGCTCTACCCTGCGGCGATTTCTCAATAAAGTTAAGTTAATTCGCAAAATAAGTCAACACCTAAATGCGATTATTTTTTTAAATATATTTATCTTGATGTAACAGAACAAAATAATCATGCAAATATTTCACAGGTGGTTAACACTGACAGGTATTTTGGTTTATTATCTGCCCATGTTGAAGATATCTGAATATTTTGACGGAAAGTTATATCCAGGACGTACGGTCATCGAAGGCGTGACAGCTGACGGAAAGCTGTTCATGGCATACATGCTCCAGGGAAGAAGCGTTAACAGCAGGAACAGAAAGCTTGTTAAGACAGAGTCCTCCATCGATGCATGTCCGATCGATGAATCACTGGTTCAGAACCGCGACCTCATCATTTACAAGGCACTTGTTGAGGATGAAGGCCACATATGGCTCACCAACGGGGACCAGAGTGTTTCGATCATGAATTCACCATCGACGCTTGAAGGAGTAATGGAAAGGACGTATGAGAATGACGGTCCTATCTTCACTCCCAGAATCGGAACCGTCATCAGACGGGAAGACCTTTCATCAGAGTTCTTCATCATAAAAAAGAACGGTGATGAGACTGAGCGCAGGATCTGGCACTACCCTGCCATCAACGGGGTTTCACATATTATCCATACATATATGGAAGATGAGAACCTGACATCATTCACATCATCTCCCATCATGGCTGAAACCCCATGTGACATGGATGCATGTCTTGAGGAACTTTCCAGCCTGCTTGCAAACGATAATACAGTTTCACTTCTTGTCAGAATCGGCGATGAGGAAAAGATCATCAACCTTAAGGAGGGAGCCTGATGGAAACACTCACACTGAAGTATGGCATCAACCCCAATCAGAAGGAAGCTTTCGTTTCCCATCCTGACGCACTTCCCATCAAAGTGCTTTCCGGAAGGGCCGGATACATCAATTTACTGGATGCACTCAACGCCTGGCAGCTGGTAAGCGAGCTTAAGGAGACAACAGGTTATCCCGCAGCCGCATCATTCAAGCATGTTTCCCCTGCAGGTGCCGCAATTGCAGTTCCCCTTACGGACAAAGAGAGGAAAATGTATTTCGTAAGCTCCAAAACAGAGCTTTCCCCGCTTGCAACGGCATATATCAGGGCACGCGGTGCCGACAGGATGAGCTCCTTCGGAGACTTCATCGCACTTTCCGATGAATGTGATGTACCGACAGCAAAGGCAATTAGCCGTGAAGTGTCCGACGGTATCATCGCACCGGGCTACAGCGCTGAGGCACTGGAAATCCTGAAGGCAAAGAAGAAGGGTGCATACACCGTAATTGAAATCGATGCTTCCTATAAGCCTTCGGAAAAGGATGTGAGGACTATTTTCGGAATTACCTTCACTCAGGACAGGAACACATATGTTCCTTCCGATGAGGACTTTGAGAAGATCGTAACCAGAAACACTGATCTTCCCGAAAGTGCAAAGCTCGACCTCAAGGTTGCAATGACCGCGCTCAAGTACACCCAGTCAAACTCCGTGGTTTATGCTTACCATGGACAGACGATCGGAGTTGGTGCCGGACAGCAGTCCAGACTTCACTGCACCCGTCTTGCAGGTGACAAGGCAGACAGATGGAATTTAAGACAGAGCGACAGGGTACTTTCCCTTCCCTTCAGGAAGGAACTTACCAGGAACGAGAAGGACAATGTCATCGAGCAGTATCTCACCGAGGAACCTGAAACCGATGTGACCGCATGCTGGGAGAAGTATTTCACCGAGCCCGTAAAGCCGCTGACCACAGAGGAAAAGAAAGAATACCTTAAGACGGTTCATGGCATCTCGCTTGCTTCCGATGCCTTCTTCCCCTTCAGCGACAACATTCTCAGGGCTATCAGATCCGGTGTTGATTACATCTCCGAACCCGGCGGTTCCCTCAGGGATGATGAAGTGATCGCATGTGCTGACGAACACAATAAGGTAATGGTGTTCAACAGGTACCGTCTGTTTCACCACTGAGCCGGATGAGTGCATCACGCACAGCGCCATGCACGACCTTATGGAGGACTGCGAGGACTTTCCCGCAGTCCTCTTCCATATTCCCGTCCAGCCAGCGGCACAGCGTACCCATGCAGCCAAAGGTGTAGAAGGAGATAAGGGCATCCCGGTCACCGGCAGACACCGTGATGTCGGAAAACTCCCTGCTTATTATCCCGTCTATCTGGGAATATGTCAGATTATAAAGAAACCTGAGCAGGTTATCCCTGTAAACGGAGCGATACACGTTTATTACAATGTTTTTGTTCTCATATGCATAGGTGCATGCCCTTCTGAGTCCCTCCTGCCAGTTATCAAGCCCGCTGTACTTATTTAGGTCCGACATATATTCGGAGGAGAATATCCACTCAGCGAGTGCGAACAGATCCCTGAAATGGTAGTAGAACGTATGGCGCGATATCCCGGCCCGGGACGCTATGTCCTGAACAGTGATTCGGGAAACACTCTTCTCGGATGCAGCCTGTCTGAAGGCTTCCGCTATGAGACGCTTGGTATCTTCAGGCATAATTCACCCTCCTCCCATTCAAGAATAACATACTGAGACATCGCAAAAAAAGCACCTCTTCACTTAAAAAACACAGTTGCGATAAACTACCTACAAACTTAGATGGTAGATTACAGTCAGGCATAGCAAAGATGATTCCCTTTTCTGTATGACATTCTTTGCAAAGCGTAAAATTCCCCCTCATTCAGCTGTCCTGAGATCCCTTTTCAGGACAGCTCTTATTTTATCCGGGCTCTTTCCGTCATAATGGCTCACTCTGAACCATATGTTTCATCATCATCTGCCTCAAAACGACCCATAATATGACCTTCCGACACAATGCTGTGTCATTATGACTCAAAAAGGATGGAAATCATTCTTTCAGGTTTTCTTTCCGAAATCTTAATTCATTGCATCTGAATGATTTATCATTCTTGGCACTCCCCATGCTTTATAAATGGCATAAACAAAATGAAAGTTAAGGAGGCCACAAAATGGCAGACATCAGAAAATACAACAATAACAATTCACTCGATTCATTCTTCGACTCATTCTTCATGACAGGCAAGTTCCCTCCCGTGGACATCTACGAGAATCCGAATGAGTACGTCATCAAGGCTGAGCTTGCAGGCTACGATGAGGGTAAGATAAACCTCTATGTCGAGAAGCATGTGCTTCACATCGCTTCCGGCGAAAAGGAAGAGAAGCATGAGGATAAGGACAGGAAGTACCTTATCAGGGAAAGAGAGGTAAGGTCCTTTGAAAGAAGCTTCACCCTTCCTGAGGATGCGGCAGAGGAAAACCTCTCAGCCACATACAAGCAGGGTGTTCTTACGGTAGTCGTTCCCAAGCTGCCCAAGGAAGAACCGAAGAAGATAGAAGTAAGGATCAACTGATAAGGAGGAATGGATAAACATGAGA
>JALEVV010000036.1 GCA_022788185.1 Spirochaetales bacterium
TCCTATGACGGACTTCTGGAACGGATCGGAATCAGGACCGTAACGGTAAAACGGAACATACACGGAGAGTTTTTCGTCTACGTCACCACCGACAGCCCCGTCACCATGCGTGAAGCCAGGGACGGGCGCGGTATGGTCGGCATGGACTTCGGACTCAGGACGTTCCTTACATTGTCGGACGGCACCGTGATCAGATCCCCGGAGTTTTTCAGACAAGGCTCAGCAGGCATCCGCAAGGCCAGCCGTGCCCTGAGCCGTAAGGTGATGGGGAGCAACGGATACGACCGTGCGCTGAAGGCGCTGTACCGCAGACACCGGGACATTGCGAACAGACGCAGGGACTGGTTCTGGAAGCTAAGCCATGAACTCTGTTCAAGGTACGGCGTCATAGCCATAGAGGACCTTAACATTAAGGGTATGGCAAAGCTCTGGGGACGCAAGGTTCACGACTATGCGTTTTCGGAGTTTGTGGAAATTCTGGAGTGGTGCGCCCGAAAGTACGGGACCAGGGTCATCAGGATCGGACGGTACAGCCCGTCATCCCAGACCTGCTCCGCATGCGGACATGTGTGGCAGGGTACCAGGGATCTCAGGGTCCGTGAGTGGACTTGCCCGGAATGCGGTGTAACGCACGAAAGGGACGTGAACGCTGCGGTGAACATTCTCGCCGAAGCGAAGCGTATCATGAACCGAATGGAACAGGCGAAGGACGCCTGAACCATAAGGCGAGGCCGGACGGGTCTCGCGGGCCAGAGACGGTGTAAGACATCCTTCGGGGTGCAGCCGTCGTTACCATGGCCGGATTCCCATGGGCTTGCCCGTGGGAGTACGTCAAGGAAAGAAATGAAAAGCGCATAAGGGATCTCTTTGACACGCTGCTGAGGACGAACCTGATGAAATATGACCTCATGGCCGCTGGTGATACAGAGTGCCCGGGATGATCATCTGGCCGGAAGGCGGGGCCTGGCAAACGTGCTTGCTCCCATGGATGAGCTGAGAGCGGCCTATGAGCTTTCAGGTGCGGTAGAGAGGCTTTACCACCACATTGTCCCAGGCGGACACCACTTTGAGAAGGACGGTGCCCTGGAGGCAATTGAAAGGGTCACTTCTCAGGAATGGCATCATCCGTGCAGTATTTGTTGAGGGAATTTTCCTTTACCTGAATGCATATATACCTGACATCGGAGTACCTTGACGCGGAGAACTGTCTTTTGGCCTCAGGGGAGACCCTGACCCAGTCACCGACTGAGAGATCGACCTGTTCACCGTCGATAATCAGAAAGCCCCTGCCTTTTATGACGGTGTAGATTTCCTCATTCTCCTTATGGCTGTGCGCGAAAGGTACCGCCATCCCCGTGGGAAGGTAGTTGATGCTGATCTCGGCACCCGTGAGGGAGAGAGCATCATGGAGTTCGGTCCGCTGTTCATCAGTTACTGTTGCCTTTGTATATAATGACATATTGTCTCCCTTTTGAACCATTATATACGGGAACGCAGGTATTACTAAGAAAAAAGATACAATATTGGTAGGAATATCAGTGATTTTTCCTGTATGGAACTATCGACTCCCTTGAAATGATCTCCGTATCAAGGAGGATGGACCTCCTGTCTTTAGCCCTGCAGCTGCTGCGATATCAGCTGTGGAAAGGCTTCTTAGTCCCCTTTCAGCAGCAAGCGGGAGTCTCTTTTCGAGTATCTCTTCTTTTTTCATCCTTTCATGTTTTTACGAACGAACGTTTGTAAAAGTCAATAAACAAAACCAAGCTGAATCTGCTATCATGGGAATATGATCGAATACAGAAGAGAGAAGGCCGCGGTGGCTGCCTATGACGGTAATAAGAGGATAGGTGAGTGCACCTTCACAGTCGAAAATGATGTCTGGAACCTGGAACATACCTTTGTCGATAAGGCATACGGAGGACAGGGTATTGCCGGAAAGCTGGTTGAAGGAGTATGTGAAGCAGCTCGGGAGCAAGGAGCATTCGTCCGTCCCGTATGCTCATATGCGGTGCATCTCTTTGAGAAGAAGCCTGATGTGTACTCCTCCGTCGCGGCATATGACTTTTATGGCTGGAGGAGTGCTCCCGTACACCCTGTCGGTGAGGGGTTTAAGGGAGTCAGAGATCAGAAGCATTTATATGCGCTTTTGAAGAAGCTCTGGACACGTGAGACATGCGCACCGAGACTAAGGGATAAGTGGAGTGCTGAGAACCCCACTTTGGGACAGTGCTCGATCACGGCATTCCTGGCCCAGGATATCTTCGGCGGGAAAGTGAGGGGCATAGTGCTTCCTGACGGGAGTCATCACTGCTTCAATGCAGTCGGTTCTTCCGTCTTCGACCTTACCTCCGAACAGTTCGGAGACACCGTGCTCGATTACGGCAATTACGTTCCGGAAAGCAGGGAAGAACACTTTGCGAAAGAGGAGAAGAGATTAAGGTATGAAGCCCTTAAGTCCTCCCTCCTCACGCTTCTCACTTACTGATACCCTTTTCCTTCAGGAAGGCTTCAAAGCAGTCACATGCCTGATGCACTGTCTTTATGCATCTCCTGCCTTCCTGAAAGTTCTTAGCCTTCAGTACACAGCACTCCGTGGATGAGAGTTCGTTTTTGAATCTCTCAGCATACTCACCGCACATGGGCATGAAGCCTTCTGTTGCATGGGCACGCGTTTTCACGCACATCCTGCCGAGTGCAGCCATCGAGGCTGCCATGGCACCGCAGGTAAGACCTGAACCGAAGCCGCCTCCGAAGGCGCTTACCATGGTCATGTCATCGTGGTCGAAGTTCATGCCGTACTCTTCCGATATGGCATGGAGCATACTCTCAGCACAGTTGCAGTCCTCATCTATGTACCAGTGTTCTATTCTGTCTTTCAGCATTGGAAAATCTCCTTTATAAACGATATTACCACAGAATTACGCTTGACGGACAAAGGGGAAATATGATGTGTTTTAAACGTGCAACTCTCAGGGAAGGGAAGAGCATGAAACTCATCACGGAGGTTTATGTTTATTATGTCAGACGGAAGAAGACCTGACGATATGGTCCGTATCACCACACCGGAACTCGCTGAAGCATTCATCAAGGTTCAGATCGAGGAACTCAGGAAACAAGTAGGAGGGAGAAAGGTTCTTCTCGCCCTCTCAGGCGGTGTCGATTCATCCGTTGTGGCCGCAATGCTCATCAAGGCAATCGGACAGCAGCTGGTATGTGTCCATGTCAACCATGGACTTCTGAGAAAGGGTGAGCCTGAACAGGTTATCGAGGTCTTCCGTAATCAGATGAACGCAAACCTCATCTATGTCGATGCAACCGACAGGTTCCTCGATAAGCTCAGCGGTGTCTCCGATCCTGAAACCAAAAGAAAGATAATCGGCGGTGAATTCATCGAGGTGTTTGCCGAGGAAGCAAGGAAGCTGGACGGAATCGAGTGCCTGGCACAGGGAACCATCTGGCCTGACATCCTTGAAAGCGAACACGGAATAAAGGCCCACCACAATGCAGGCGGTCTTCCTGATGACATGAAGTTCGAGCTTGTCGAGCCGGTCCGCATCCTATTCAAGGATGAGGTGCGACTTGTGGGTAAGGCCCTCGGCCTACCAGATGAAATGGTCTTCCGTCAGCCGTTCCCTGGTCCCGGTCTCGGGGTCAGATGCCCCGGTGCGATCACAAGGGACAGGCTTGAGGCCGTAAGGGAATCCGATGCTATCCTGCGTGAGGAGTTCGCGAAGAACGGTCTGGCCGGAAAGGTATGGCAGTACTTTACTGTTGTGCCCGAGTTCCGTTCCACAGGCGTTAAGGACGGAAAGAGATCGTTCGAATGGGCCGTCATCATCCGTGCCGTAAACACATCAGACGCAATGACTGCGGAAGTTGAGGATATCCCGTTTGAGCTGATGAAGCACATCGTGAAGAGGATTACAAGTGAGGTGAAGGGTGTCAACAGGGTACTCTATGACTTCACTCCGAAACCAACCGGAACGATAGAGTTCGAGTAATCGTAAGTGGCTTGCAAACCTTGAATTAGAGGGTTGCAGGCCATTTTTATGCCCAGATGGAATTCCGTACCTGAAGAAATTCCTGACTGTAATAGGGTAGCAGGGCTGATTAAAGATTCCAAATGCTTGTTGGAAGCGGCCTGGAATGGTGAAGAAGAAAAAGTTGCTGAAGGAGTGGCCAAAGACCCCGGGGAAGTACGCAGCATCCTGGTGTACAGCAATGAAGGAGCAGTGCATTCTTCTTTTCATTTGGCTTACTGCTATGCAAAGTCCAGCTGCATTTCCGTCATGGAGTTAAAGAAAGACGAATAATTGGACGCTGCGATAAGCAAGATAAAGAAAATACCCTGAGTCCCTGAATAAGGATAGTCCTCATGGTTGCCATAACCTATGGCTCCAGGACATGGATAGTATGGATTTCGCAATTACAGTGATATGTAAGGAAAAATACCCCTGAAGCAACAAATGAATTGAGTTGATGGGTTCTCTGGGAGGGCTGAGAGTCATGTTGTACCCCTCGAAGATGCAGAAGAGTCCTATGGCAGGCCCGATCAGGGAGGAAAGAAGGATTGCCTTCCTGATTTCGCGGTAGGACCTTCCGGTTATCAGGGCAGAGATATAGTTCTGTCCCGTTATGATGCCGAAGGTAAGGGACATGACCTGACTGAGGTTTTTCCTGACTTCTCCCGAGAAGATATTGAAGTAGGGCTCCGCAGGGATGGAAAAGAGATCCGGTCCCATCTCCCGGATGGCGACGATGCCGCATAGTGCGAAGCCCAGCGCCATCAGTACGGTCTTGTGAATTCCCATGTATCCCAGTGAAATCCCGCCTCCGAAGAACACATAGGCCAGTACGAGCACGATGAATATTACAAGGGCAGGGGATGTTCCCACAGGCAGAATCGTCATCAGCAGGGCAACTCCGCTCAGTACCTGGCGACCATGGAAAGCACGGTGCCTCCGGCTGAGAGCAGGCTCATTATCCTGCCCGAGTTTTCCCCGTAGCGCGATGCGACTATTTCAAGCAACGTATTCTTTCCGCTGTAGTATATTTTCCGTGATAATACGAGATCGAACATCCCTGGGTATACCATCAGGCTGAAAAGCCGGAGGTGTAGGCCGCCTGGGCCGTACCGACCGTGGAGGAGTCTTCCACCAGGGTACCCACTATTCCTCCCAGCACCAGTGCCCCTGAAGCGGAGTGCTTACCGCTGTAATCCCTACCCACTGCTTTGAGGAGGAGTAGATGCTTACGCCCAGTATGAGGAGAAGAATGAAGAGAAAACCGAAATACATCATGGCAGATAGAATCTTTCGCTAATTTCACATCAGGAAAAGACACAGTTCAATCAGGGATTTGCCATGCATTGCGTTAAATGTCGTGGTACAATACAGGCCAGGAGAACATTGAAATGACATTTAAGGTAATATACGGAGATGCGATCGGGGAAGATCTCACAGAGGATTACAAAGGAGCCGACAAGTGTGGCGGATACCGGTTCGGAAAGTCTGCCATCTATTTTCCCCGTTTCCCGTTCGGTGCCGAATACATACCGCTCTCAGTGCTTGAAGGTGCGTGGGTAAGAAAGAGCACCATGTCCATCAAAGGGTGCTGTGCGGGCCAGATTCCCATCTACGTGCTTCACGTGTGTGCGGGCGCTGAGTTCTTTCAGAATCTGAAGTTTGACAGGAAGCAGGATGCAGAGCGTGCCCTGTCCCTGCTGAAGCAGTACCGCCCGGACCTGTCGGATGCTCCGGAAAAACGTAATGAATAAAGGTAAAGCAAATGTCAGAAAGAGCCGTATTCAGTAAAGGTGACATCGTCTACAGGGAAGGAAGCTTCGAGATGTCGATGTACCGCATCATAAGCGGGAAGATAGCCGTCTATGCCTCCTACGGGGAGGAAAACGAGACACTTCTGGTGGAGCAGGGGGAGAAAACTTATTTCGGTCAGCTTGAGCTGATCGAGGCGATCCCCCGTTCGGCAACGGTAGTCGCCACGGAGGCTCTTACAGCGGAAAAGATAATGGGTGATGAATTCGGTGCCTATCTTTCAGAACATCCCGAAGAGAGCATGGTGCTGCTCTATCAGCTGAGTGCAAGGCTCAGGGACATCGGAGATCAGCTTCATGAGGTGTACCATACCATTGACGAGTACATCAGTGAGGATGCGGGCGTCCATGATGAATCATTCATTGGTCGTCTTGCCCGGATAATCAGGCTCGGGAAGGGAGTGGGACAGAGATGATCAGGGACATGAGGTACAGAAAGGGTGACGTTATCTACCGTCAGGGTGAAAAGGCCGATGAAGTCTTCTTCGTGAAGTACGGCACCGTCCATCTCCATGTGGACTATAAGACGGAGCTTGACAGGCTCATAGGCCTTGTCACCGAGGGAAGAGTGTTCGGTGAGCTTGGCGTCATCGAGGACAAGCCCCGTTCCATGACTGCCGTAGCAGGGGAGGAGACGGTGGTCACGGTGGTGGGCCGGGAGTCTTTTCCTTCCTACATAAGCGAGCATCCCAATAAACTTATCGTCGTGCTGGAAAGCCTCAGCATGAGAATCCGTGCCCAGTCCCACAAGCTTGTGCGTGCATGCAGGGCCGTGGCCGAGTATGCTGAACAGAAGGAGTCGGAGGGCCATGTGTCGAGGGAGCTGATGGATGAAATGAAGCTCCTGGCTGCGGAGAACAGAAGGGCAAGGCACTGACCTTCAGAGAAGGGCCCTGAGCTCCTTTTCAATTTGCCTGGCAAGTGCGGCGGCTCCATCCGCATTCAGATGCACTGAGTCGGAAACATACCACTCCGGATGGGCTGAGGTAATTGCATTAATGTCCAGCAGCGGAAGCCTGAGTTCTGCCGCAGTCTCCCTTACTGTTTCAGCTATCTCATCGACCACGCCTGGCTGGATGTGGAAGCTGGTCTCTGTTTCGTCTGCAGGAAAGGCCTTCGGCGGGGTGCATAATATGATCAGTGAATCCCGGTAGCTTTCAATAAGGGAGATGTAATCCTTCCTGAATTTTTCCTTTCCCTTCCAGTTCGCGGGCTTTGAATCATTGGAACCCAGCATGAATATGACGATGTCAGGATCGAACTCCAGACTGCTCCTGTATTCTTTCCTGGAAACATATGGTTTGTTTGAATCCTTCTGAACGGCATAGCCGCTTACGCCATAGTTGTTGACTATATACTCAGGCCCCAGCAGATCCTGCAGGACTGCGGGGTAGTTGCGCTCCGGCCAGTTTTTCACTCCATAGCCGTAGGTGATGCTGTCACCCACGCAGGCAACCCTTATACCCACAGTGCTCCTGCCGTAGCTTCTTATTCCCGAAAGACCCGTATAGTAGAGCACTGAAAAAACGGAAAGGAACAAGAGGAGTACAGCCGTAACAATGATCCCGGTCACTATGCCTTTTTTCTTCATAACTCTCTCCCGACGGTAAAATGATAAGCCCGATTGCCTCTGATGTCAAAGAAATGACAGTCGGAAACAGACGAGTCTGAAAAAGCCATCAAATAAAAACTTGTATTCAGGTTTTACCTGTTGTAGACTTGTATACGCCATGAAAAACAGTCCTTTGATCGAGACGATAATCGAAACAATCTCAGAGAGGATACTTTCCGGTGAGTATCCCGGAGGTTATAAGCTGTCTGAAAATACGATTTCATCTGAGTTCAGCTGCTCAAGAACTCCGGTCCGGGAGGCGCTCAAACGTCTTGAACAGAATACTCTCGTGGAGATCAAATATCGTTCAGGGACCTATGTTAAAACCTTCAGTGATGAGGAGAACCTGAATATTACCGAGGTCCGTGCCTACCTCGAATCCCTTGCCTTCAGGCTGGCTTTGGAGCGAGGTAATGACACTTCCCGCCTGAAGCAGTATCTGGATGAAATGGAGCGGTGTCTCAGTCTCAGTATCCCTGATTTTGCCGGTTACGGGCGGGCTCACTATGCTTTTCACCAGGAAATCGTAAGGCTTTCAGACAACAAACTCCTGATCACACTGTATGAGAGCATGCATCTAAATAATTCCCTTGCGTTAATTTACAAGAAACTTGATCCGGAAGGGATCAGTGCAACCATGAATGAGCATACCCTCATTTTCAATTATCTCGATACCCGGGACGAGGTTAACGGTCCCGCTTTCATGCTCGCTCACCTCTGGAGCAAGCGGGAAAGGCTCATTTCCGACGCCGGAGTGATAAACAGAAAATAATTGTTGACAGAACTGAAAAACCTAAACTAGTATACAAGTAAGTAGAATACAAGATCACAAATCAAAAGGAGAGTATTTATGAAAAAGATTTTACTTACCGCATTTGTCATGCTCGTATCTTTAACCGTGCTCTTTGCACAGGGCTCTAAGGAGACATCGGCTGACACATCCGGCAGGACTGTCATCACATGGTGGGCATTCCCGACATTCGGTGACAACGGCGCAACGGAAAAGGCCCTCATCGAGGCTTTCGAGAAGGCTAATCCCGACGTAAAGGTCAATCTTGAGACGATCGACTTCACATCCGGTCCCCAGAAGCTTACAGCCGCAATCGAGGGCGGGGCTGCACCCGACGTTCTCTTTGACGCACCGGGAAGAATCATCGAGTACGGAACAAACGGAAAGCTCGTGGCACTTGATAAGCTCTTTACCGCAGATTACCTTGCTGACATCGGCGGTCTGGCAAACGCATGTACCGACGGCACTCACTACTACATGTATCCTCTCTCATCCGCACCCTTCTGGATGTCCATCAACAGAGAGATGTGGGAGAAGGCAGGAGCCTGGCAGTATGTGAACACGGAAGGTGACAGACTCTGGACAACGGAGAACTGGGCAAAGGCAATGGAAGCCCTCGGTAAGGCAGGTTACATTGGATGTAACGTCTACTGTGGCGGCCAGGGCGGTGACCAGGGTACAAGGGCACTCGTCAACAACCTCTACTCATCCTCAATCTATTCAGACGGAAAGTGGACGGCAAATACCGAAGGCAATAAGAAGGCTCTCGAGCTTCTCAAGAAGCTTTACGACAAGGGCGCAATCGACTTCGGTCGCGGTATCGCTGCCGCAGATGAGCTTCAGCTCTATCAGCAGGAGATGATCGCATCAACCCTCTGCTGGGGCACATCCAATGCCAAGAACTATAAGAGTGATTCCTATACACAGTTCTCAGTACCGTTCCCCTCTGAAGACGGTGTTCCCGAGCTCGAGTATCTTGCCAACGGTTTCTGCGTGTTCGATAACGGTAATGCAGCAAAGGCAGATGCAGCAATAAGGTTCATACAGTTCATCTGTGACGATCCTGAATGGGGTCCCAAGGCAGTTGTTGCCTCAGCAGCCTTCCCCGCACGCGCATCCTTCGGCAACCTCTACGGCGATGATCCTGAGTACGCACTCCTCTCATCCTGGACTCAGTACTATGGTCCTTACTATAACACAAGACCCAAGTTCGCTCAGATGAGAACCCAGTGGTGGAACATGCTCCAGTATGTCTCAACAGGTGACAAGACTGTGGCAAAGGCAGTTGCTGACTTCGACGCTGAAGCCAACAAATAAATACCCGTTACCTGCTTCCTGCCTCCCCCTTATTTCGGGACAGGAAGCATTTTTTTACCCAAAAGGGGGTTAAAATGGCCAAAAAACCAACTCAGACCGTGAGCCATGCAATACAGAAGCAGATAGACAGGACGAGTTATCTCTTCCTGCTCCCGATGGCAGTCTTCTTCCTCTGCTTCGTGCTGGCGCCAATGGTCATAGGAATAGTCACCAGTTTCTTCAATTACCGAATGGGTGTATTCGAGTTCAATTTCGGTAAGAACTATGCCCAGCTCTTCACTGACAAAGTATTCTGGAAGAGCATGAGAAACACAATCGTGATAGTGATAGCCTCAGTACCGCTCGTCACGGTCTTCTCGCTCTGGGTTGCATCCGCACTCAGTGAAAAAAGCATGACAGCCACATCCATATTCCGCGGCGTGTTCTACCTTCCCGTCGTCATGGGAACAGTCCCCGTCGTGGTCGTCTGGAAGTGGATCTTCAATGCCTACTACGGAATTCTGAACTACATTCTGAAGGCACTGAACCTGATGCCCCAGAACCTGAGGTATGACTGGCTGGGAGAAAAGAGTGCCGCCATCTGGTGTATCCTGGCAATTTTATTCACGACCAGCATCGGACAGCCCATCGTTCTCTACATCGCCGCCCTCGGTAACGTCGACAAGTCGATAACGGAGGCTGCGGAGGTCGACGGTGCCTCAAAGCTGAGAACCTTCTGGCAGGTGAAGTGGCCCTCGATAATGCCCACAACGCTTTACATCGTGGTAATAACGACGATCAACAGCTTCCAGTGCTTCGCACTCATCCAGCTGCTTACAAGCGGAGGTCCCTCGTACTCCACCTCGACGGTTATGTACTACCTCTATGAGCAGGCATTCACCTACTACAACTACGGATATGCCAACGCCATGGGCGTTATCCTTGCAATCGTCATTGCAGGATTCTCGGCACTTCAGTTTAAGACCATGAAGACGGAGTAGGGGGAAATATGGATCAGATTCAGAAAAACCAGACCAAAACCAAGGCGTATAGTGTCTTTTCCCTTGTGGTACTCATCGTTATCGCACTGCTGTTCCTCTTCCCGTTCTACTGGATCATTACCGGCTCCTTCAAAGTGCAGCCCAATAAGATCCCGCCTGAGTGGTTCCCGGCATCCTGGACAGTGATGCACTGGGAGAAGCTCTTCAGGCAGCCTGCCTGGACGTGGTTCTTCAACTCGGTGTTCATGTCAGTAATGTCCATGATTCTGGTACTGATGGCATCATCGATGGCCGGGTACGTGCTTGCGAAGAAGGCGTTCACGGGAAGGAAGATCATCTTCTCGCTCCTTGTGATGGCAATGGCACTTCCCAAGCAGGTAATACTGGTTCCGCTTGTGAGAATGATGAACGCACTCTCGCTATACAACACGCTCTGGGCAGTAATACTCGGAACTGTAGGCTGGCCCTTCGGAACCTTTCTGATGAAGCAGTTCTCTGAAGGAATACCCACAGAGCTCCTGGAAGCCGCTAAGATCGATGGTTCAGGCGAGACAAGGACATTCCTATCCGTTGTCTGTCCCATGCTGAAGCCTGCCTTCGGAGCCCTTGCGATCTTCACGTTCATCAATACGTGGAACGATTACTTCCTGCAGCTCGTCATGCTGACAAGCAGGAACAATCTTTCGATCTCGCTCGGTATTGCCACCCTGCAGGCTGAACTCAGTACGGACTACGGCCTCATCATGGCAGGTGCGACCTTAGGCGCCGTCCCGATCGTCACGATCTTCGTGATGTTCCAGAAGTACTTCACGAACGGTATCGCACTCGGTGCCGTCAAGGGGTGATAATAGGATTCAGAATTAAGAATTGTGGCGGAATCTATGTGTTTTTAATGAGATTCCGCCACGAATGTCTATTGCTCAGGATCTTTGAAGAGGTCATCCATGGTCACTTCCTTCTGTATGGAAGTGCTGTGGATGTTTTTTTTCACACCGTAGGTTGTTATGAATGTATTTACCAGTGATTTTCTTGTATGCGTACAATGCCTGAATAAAGAAATCCTGTCCATCATATGATGTTCGTAATCCTTCGTGATTACATACTGTTCTGATGAATACTTTATCTCACAGATATTTATTACATCATCCCTTCTGTCGATCAGAAGGTCGATCTGGCCTCCATTCCACTTTGTACCGTCATCATCTGTGAATGGGCCGGAGTTCCAGCTGAAGACATTGGAAAAAACACCTGAAATTCCAAGCTTGTTCTTTATCTGGGGTATGTGATGGAGACATACCTGCTCGAAGGCGTATCCTGACCAGGCATTCTTCATTCCTTCAGGGAGATTTGTCCAATAGTGTTCATCCTGTTCTCTTTCGTGTGTTACGAATCTGATATGGAACAGGCAGAAAAGGTCAGTCAGCTGATAAATACAGCTTTTGTTTTTTTTTCCGATCGCACTGTATGATCTGATGAAATCACAGGCGGAAAGATCTTCAAGCACCTTTGAAAGTGATCCTCCATCACTCTTCAGTGTTTCAAGTATTTCCTTTCTTGTCATTCCTTTAAGCTTTTGAGACAATATCTCGACAACCTTCCTGTATCTGTCACTGTTGCTGAATAGGGACCTGAAAAGGAATTCGTACTCCGCTCTCAGTGGAGCGTTGGAAGCAAAGAACAGTTCATCTATGTTCCTGTTTACCGACAGCTCAGGATCGAGCATGTCCAGATAATAAGGTATTCCGCCCATAATCATGTATATGTCGAGAATCTGGCGATGTGTAAGTGTGAAGTTCTTCACAGAAGTAAGATACTGCCCTGTCTCACGGAGAGTAAAAGGCCGGAGGTAAATTGTCCTGCTCGTACGTCCGTAAAGTCCTCCTTTGTCTCCTATGAATTTATTCAGCATCCATGATGTCGATGATCCGCATACATACAGTTTAAGCAGTGAGGTTCCCATGGGCCATGTATTCCAGAACATTGAAAATGCTTCCAGGAAATGACTGTTCCTGGTATCCATCCATGGTAACTCATCAAGAAATACTGTTACGGTCTTTTTTTTCAGTGCGATAAGGTGATCTCTGAGAAGGTCAAATGCTTCAAACCAGTCTTTTGGAGTTTCATCCACTCCAAGCTGTTTTGCGAAACGACGAAGCTGAAGGGTCTTCGATGTCTCGTACATACCCGTGAAACTGAAGTCAAATTCATCCCGGAACGTACATCTTATCAGGTAGGTCTTACCGACACGTCTTCTCCCATAAAGAGCAACAAGTTCCGATTTTTCCGATTCCTGATATCTCTGAAGAAGCTTTCTTTCAGCTTCCCTTCCGACTATTTTATCGTACCATTCCATGATTTCATAATAATGGCAGATGAGATTAAAAACAAGGATAAGTGGCGGAATCTATGTGTTTATAATGAGATTCCGCCACTATTCACCCTTAAGAACAGAGAGATCCTCCTGCTCAAATAAAGGGTGAAGACACTTTTTTTTCTTATGCTTCCAGCACTTTATCGCATCTGAAAGCGTCAGTCCCTCAGTTTCTGAGAAGAATTCCCTGATATACGCATTGTATTCAAACTGAGGCCCTGCATCAGGCTTCGCTTTACATACATCCCTGTATGCATGAACCGCATCAAGATATGTTTTGCCATGATTATCCTTCAGCCATCTCTGAAACTGAACTTTGAAGGTGAAGCTTCTGCCGAGCCTGCTTTCGAAATAGGCCCTGTGCTTTTCCGAGCATCTGATGTTTTCCTCGATGATGGTGTCATCGGTAATGAGTGAAGGAGTATTATCCCTGCCTTTTGTCTTTTGCACTGAGGCTTTTCCATTCAGTCTGTCATAAAGCTCTTCCTTGCTTCCGTTTGCTGAAAGCTCTTTCTTCCTGCACTCTTCCTGAAGCTCTGCCTTTGTCTGATATATCCGCATAAATGAGATGGTAGCATCCATTGAGCAGAGACGGAATACCTTTAGAGTGTATCGGGTAAAAGTGCTGATCATTCACTTTAACGGAAATCAGATATCCATCTCTATATACAGTTCCTCACTCACGAAGGTGTAGATATCGAATATGGGTTTTTCAGCAAGAGCGTTTTCTGTTTACCCAAGCCACCTGCAGCCATCCGTAAGTGTGACTGCAGGTGGCAATAGCATCGAGATTATTACCGGAATGCTGTAGCTGAGGATTATCCTGAGTTCTGATTGTTTTTCGTTCATAGGGCAGATGGTAATGACAATGCAGATCAGATACTTCTCAAATCGTGCTGAATTCATCGCTCTGTTGAACTTTATTGTCAGAATCCGGATAAAATAATCCGATAAAAGAATAAAATATTGGATTATTGATTGAAATACTCTGAAATCTCTGATGCAGTAAGTCTAAGTTCGGCTTCCCCGAGCCCCGGTACAAACGATGTCTTTTCCAAAGGCATCGGTATGAATCGGATTGCATGTCTTTAGGTGAGCTTTCTGAAAAAACCACTGATTACTACTCCTCCTGAAAACAGTTGTGCTGTATCATGATGAGTTATGGTACGGTATAACAGATTTGAAATAAGATATCTTTGGGACAAAGGGCTTTGCCTGGTTTTCTGCAACACTATAAAAGATGCCACCGGAATGGCATACTTCGAGGATGGAACCATAGGAACTGCGGACAGGAGCCTGAGTGCGGGATCCGATGTGCCGACGAGGCTTAACGACAGATACGTAAAGTATATACTCGATGAGTATGGTGAAGAGGAAAAATACCGCGGCTATACGGTTAATGCTGTACCTACTCCCGGCGTTGACTCAATGACATTCGAAGTATCAAATGGAAAGGAAAAGTGTCAGGTGGTACTGGATTCCGGAGGATTCTGGAACGATAAATGCTCATGCAGGAAGTATTCATGCAGACATTCAGATGCCGTGCTTTACTCCCTCGCAGGGCGTGTCAGGAAGATGATGGAAGATTATGTTCTTCTGCCCGGTGATCTGGACAAAACCCATTTCCTTGCACCTTCCGTGTATGGGCCAATACATAAATACAGGGACATAGCATTTAATCCTGATGAGGCAAAGCGAGATAAGGAAGTCGTGAGAAAGCTGTCCCAGTCCGGGGATGATGCATATGTGCTCAAAGCATTCGATGAAATCATGGATACGGCTTCCGGGTACTATTCGGCAGATCTGATAGAAGGTCTGTCAATGCTCTTTTATGCAATGCTTGCAGATCCGTTCTGCAATAATGCGCTTCTTAAGGATGATGCGTATAACAGCGGTTTCTGTTATACGAAGCAGCAGAAATCGAACAGGGGTGTTTTCAAACGCTGCCTCAAAAGCTTCGAAAAAGCCAGGAAGGAAGTTGCAAAGACCGGCTCGATTAAATACGACGGCGCAGACACTTTTAAGCTCTTCTATGCCGTGTTCACTGAGGACAATGCCCTCATGCTGAGGTACTTTGCGGATGTCAGTGGTTACTACAGCGAAATGGAGCTTTGCTTCCTCCGTGAGCTTGGTAAGGATACTGAGCTTTTGAAGAGTGAGCCTGATATGGTGATGAGTGTATGTCTTACTCTTGACAGGAGCGAGTACTCAGCCCTGCGGGAAATGTGTCTGAAGTACTTCTTTTCCACCCTTCCCGCTGAGTACAGGATAAGGACCATTGAGCGCTATCATAACATCATGATCGATGAAACGGCGCTTGAGGGGCTTTCCCCTGAAGATCAGAAAAAGCTTGTCTTCAGGCTTGAGCCTACGGACAGTGCCATAAGAAAGGTCATAGCGGATGTCCTTCCCGGTGCCGATTCCGGTTTCTCAGGAAGATACCTTGCATGTGCAACGGATCTGATGAAAAAGAGACCTGAAAGCGAAACCTCGACCCTGATGCTGAAAACCGCTGCAGCTCTTCCCGACTCCAGACTTCTGTACTGTTTTCTTGCACATGTCATGGGAAAAACCATATCAAGGGACTCCGTTCCTCCTGCCACGACTCCGGGAGCAGAGATAAACAGCTATTTTGCGACTGAGTGGGAATTCACCAAGGAAGGATCGGAACTTGAGTGCTCATATTATGTGATGACACCCGGTGGCCGCATTGTCTGTGATGCTGGTGAAAAGGACGGAAACTTAAGGACGCTTCAGATACCCGATTACTATACCATCACACCGGAGGAGATTAAGAACACGGTCATCGGGGAAGACAGGAATAAATGGGAAAGTGCCAGAGTGGAGCAGGAAGACCGCATAGCCCGAGAAGCCTTCTCAGTCACAAACCGCGATTTCACGAAGGATATGGCGGAACTTCAGGAATCCTTCACATCAGAGGAGCCCATCATCCTCTGTAAGGATATTTCCGCTTCGATCGAGTACTCCTTCTACTGGGATGGGGGAAAGACTGCAATGTCCTTCCGGGTCGGCATTGGGAGGTATTATCAGGTTAAGGACGCGCTTGAGTTCATAAAGGCTTTCAAAACCGGTGCGACCGTTTCCTACGGCAAGGAGCTTACGCTTACTCATGACTATGAGAACATTTCTGAAGCCGATGCCCTGGTGATAAGAACCCTTACTGCGGCAAGGCTGTCATCAGGAAAGAGCGATGACAGGAAAAACAAGAGATATGTTACCATTCCGGACACGCTTTTTGCATCCCTTCTGAAATCCCTCAGTGGCAGGGATGTCATCCTGAATGAGAAACCAGCCCATATCAGGCTTGAGGACCATCCGGTCTCGGCATCGATAAACAGCAGCTACAGGCTCATTACATCCGTAAAGTCTGATGAGTGTGTCATGATAATAGGCTCCGATGGCTTCATAACTGACACGGAGGAGGGAAAGCTTTACATCGACCGCATTGCTAACACGCCCGATGAACTGAAGCTCATTAGCTTCTTCATTAAGCATGGGGATGTAAGCATAAAGCCCATCCTCAATGAGTTCAGGAACACGATATTCTCCCGCTACTCATCGTTCATATCCGTTGATCAGGGGATCAGGAATGACTTTAAGCTCTCTTCTGTCAGGATCAGCACCCACTTCGATTATGAAGGCGGCATCATAACATGCCGCAAGGAGTATACCAAGGAGGATGCCAGTGTCAGTGAAAAGGAGCTCACACCCAGGGATATGGAAAGGGTGAGAGTGCTTGATTCATACCTTGCGAACCTTGGCTTTGATGGGGACGGGATTCTGTCTGATGATGGCATGATCCTGTCCTTCTTCAGGATGGATTTCTCCCGCCTTCGCTCCCTTTCCACGGTCTTCCTTTCCGAGAGCCTGTTAAACAAGAAGCTTGTATCCGTAAGCCGTCAGATCTTCCGTATCTCATACAATAACGGTCTTATGGAGCTCTTCCTCGAGAAGAGCGAGTTCTCCGAGGAAGAGCTTGCCGCGATAATAAGCGGTCTTAAGAAGAAAAAGAAGTTCATCCAGCTTAAGGACAACAGGATCATAGATCTTGATAACGAGGAAGCACGGGAGTTCGGTGAAACGGTATCGGACTTCGGAATGGAAGCCGACAGCCTCTATGCAAGGCGTCCCGTTCCGATGGCTACCGCCATCAAGGCGTTTGCCCATCAGAGAAACTGTCATGTGGACAGGTATCTCAGGAACATGATCGATGACCTCAGAGCATTCAAAAGTGCGGACATAAAGCTTCCCTCATTGAACGCAAAGCTGAGAGGTTATCAGATAGAGGGCTTCAACTGGCTTTCAATACTCTCCTCCTATGGACTCGGAGGAATACTTGCCGATGACATGGGACTCGGAAAGACCATCCAGATGATCGCACTGATAAAAGCCGATAAGGAAAAGCTTCCATCGCTCATAGTCTGTCCCAAGAGCCTTGTATTCAACTGGAAGAGCGAGATAATGAAGTTTGACGGTAAGACGGAAGCTGTTGAAATATATGGCCCTGAGAGTCAGAGAACCAGGATCATCGAGCAGATTGCACCGGATAAGAAGGTAATCTACATCACCAGCATCGACTCCCTCCGCTCGGACATCAGCAAGTACAATGTCCGCTTCCGCTTTGCCGTGATCGATGAGGCACAGTACATCAGAAACATATATGCTCAGAAGACAAAGTCCGTGAAGAGCATCGACGCAGAGCGCCGCTTTGCCCTTACCGGAACCCCGATTGAGAACAGTGTCATCGATCTCTGGTCGATCTTTGACTTCCTTATGCCGGGTTATCTTGAGGATGTGAATGTCTTTAAGTCCAGTGACCATGATGCGATCAGGAGGAAGGTCGCACCCTTCATCCTGAGACGTACCAAGCAGGACGTGCTCACCGACCTTCCGCCCAAGTATGAGCGCATCCTCTCAACTGAGATGGACAGGGAGCAGAGAAAGGTTTATGAGGCGGAGCGTGACAGGGCCGCGAAGATACTTCAGGCTTCGGGGAAAGCCTTTGATGTGCTTCCGTACCTGACTAGGCTGCGTCAGCTCTGTATCGATCCCTCACTTTACATCGAAAACTATGCGGGAGGCAGCGCCAAGCTTGCCCTGCTGGATTCCATGATACCTGAGTACATTGAAAATGGTCACAGGATCCTTGTCTTCTCCCAGTTCGTGAAGGCACTTGAGCTCCTTGCCTCAAGGCTTGACGCGAAGGGTATAAGGTACTTCATGCTCACCGGAGACACTCCGGCCAAAAGGCGCATTGAGATGATGAATGACTTCAATGAAGGGGATGGACCTGACATCTTCCTCATCTCTCTCAAGGCCGGCGGTACAGGACTCAACCTTACCGGAGCGGACACCGTAATCCACATCGATCCATGGTGGAATGCCGCCGCTGAGGATCAGGCCGATGACAGGACGCACAGAATAGGGCAGAAGCGCAATGTTGAGGTCATTAAGCTTATTGCTGAGGATTCGATTGAGCAGCGGGTCCTGGAGCTTCAGGACATGAAGAAGGACATCATCGACAGGGTAATCTCAAAAGATGATACTTCAGTTGCCAATGCAAAACTCGAGGATATCGCGTTCATCCTCAGAAAGTAAGGTCGGGGCAGGGAGGTGTGAAAGCCTTCCTGCCTATGCTCTCTCCAGCAAAGCAGTATGGATCTTTGTCTTACTGTCGTAGTTGACGGCAACGAGTATCGTGTTTCCCCTGTACTTCTCAAGTGCTGAAGGATAGCTCCTTGATTTAATCTGCTCCATCGCTTCCTCTGCCGTCTTGTCCCTCTTGAGTTCTATCACCAGGGCAGGCTTTCCCGGTACTGCAGGTATCATTATGACATCGGCATAACCTTTTCCCGCAGGACACTCGGGTATTATCGTGTAATAACTGTATGCATAGAAGTATGCAAGCATGATGGCACTCTGAAGGCTCTGTTCATTGTTGTATGACATGTTGCTCGTCATGAGCTCATGACTCTTTGAAAGGCCTTCCGCAACTGCCTGGGCATCAAGGGCAACTGTTGCTTCATACAGCTTTCCTGAAGTTTCTACGATTCGGTAAACATTCCTGTATCTGCCGCACGATCCGATCAGCCATCCCCATTCCTGTATGATTTCAAGGTTTGGAATGCGGCA
>JALEVV010000077.1 GCA_022788185.1 Spirochaetales bacterium
TGGAAATGGAACAGAAGAAGATATTGACCAGCTTAAGCAGATTTCTCTTGCTATGCAAAAGGGTTCTCTATGTGCTCTTGGTCAGACAGCTCCAAACCCTGTTCTTTCTACTCTTAGATATTTCCCTGAAGAGTATGAAGCTCACATCAAGGAAAAGAGATGTCCATCAGGAAAGTGTAAAAAGCTCATCAGATATACAATTGATCCACAAAAGTGTATTGGATGTACTGCTTGTTCAAGAAAGTGCCCAGTTGGTGCTATTACAGGCGAACTCAAGAAAACTCACTCAATTAATACTAGTGTATGTATTAAGTGTGGTGTCTGTAAGCAGACATGTAAGTTCGGTGCGATCAGCATAGAGTAAAGGAGAGGAAACAATGGCTATTCATCTTACAGTTCAGGGCGTAGAGGTCACTGTCGAAGAGGGCGCAACCGTCCTTGAGGCGGCAAGAAAAGCCGGGATCAGGATCCCGACCCTCTGTTACCATCCCGATCTCAGGCCCTTCGGTTCCTGCGGACTCTGTGTCTGCAAGCAGGAAGGCAGTGCGAAGATCATCCGTGCGTGCTCCGCTCCCGCGGCTGAGGGCATGAAGATCATCACCCATGACAACGAGCTCTTCGAGGTCAGGAAGACAATCCTTGAGCTCATCATGTCAACCCATCCCGCTTCCTGTCTCACCTGTGTCAGGAACAATAAGTGCGAGCTGCAGAAGCTCTGTGTCGAGTACGGCATCAGGGAGCAGCCCTTCGAGGAAAGGATTCCGGACCTTCCGAAGGATAAGTCCACAGGTACCATCGTCCTCGATCCTTCAAAGTGCATCAAGTGCGGACGCTGCGTTCAGGTCTGTCAGAGTCTCCAGGGCGTTTATGCCCTCGAGTTCATCGGAAGGGGTGATTCAACCCTGATGACTCCTGCGGCAGGTCTTCCCCTCAACGACAGTCCGTGCATCAAGTGCGGTCAGTGTGCAACCCACTGTCCCGTCGGTGCCATCTATGAGCTTGACGAGGGAAAGAAGTTCCTCGATGCCACATGCGACAGTGAAAAGGTCGTTGCCGTCCAGATTGCCCCCGCAGTCCGTGTCGCCCTAGGTGAGGAGTTCGGCTACAGGGCCGGTGAGATCACGACGGGCAAGATATACACGGCTCTCCGCCGCCTCGGTGCCGACTACGTCTTCGACACCAACTTCGGTGCAGACATGACAATCATGGAGGAGGGCAGTGAGCTGGTCCACAGGGTCTGTGAAGGCGGTGTGCTTCCCCAGCTTACCTCCTGCTGTCCCGGCTGGATCGAGTATGTGACCAAGTACTATCCCGATCTCATCGAGAACCTTTCAACGGCCAAGTCACCGATGATGATGCAGGGTGCGATCACGAAGACCTACTGGGCGGAAAAGATGGGAATCGATCCCGCAAAGGTCTACTCTGTTGCCATCATGCCGTGTACCGCAAAGAAGATTGAGATTAACCGTGATGAGCACATGAGGTCCTCCGGATACGACGATGTGGATCTGGTGCTCACGACCCGTGAGCTTGCCAGGATCATCCGCCAGAGGGGAATCGACTTTGCCTCCCTGCCCGAAAGCGATGTGGACAGCCCGATCGGCGAGTACTCAGGTGCCGCAACTATCTTCGGTGTCACCGGCGGCGTAATGGAGGCTGCGGTCAGGACCGCATACAACGTCATCACCGGAAAGGATCTCACGGATCCCGATGTCATGACGGTCCGCGGCCGCGGAGAGTTCAGGCATGGTGCCATTGACGTGGACGGTAAGACCACTCTCCGCTTCGGTGTCGTTCACGGTATGGCAAACGGCAGGGAAGTGCTGGACGAGATCAGGGCAGCCAAGGCCAGGGGCGAGAGGGCTCCCTACGAGTTCATCGAGTTCATGGCATGCCGCGGCGGCTGTATCGCAGGCGGCGGTCAGCCCCTGGGAACGGATGACGAGATCAGAAGCAAGAGAACCAGCGGTTCCTATACCGATGACAGGAACTCGGCAAAGAGATGCTCCCACCAGAACCCCTCGGTCCAGAAGATCTACAGTGAGTTCTTCAAGGCACCCCTTTCCGAAAAGGCCCACCACCTGCTTCATACTTCCTATGAGCCGGTACCGGTCTACAAGAAATAAGCCAGCTTTCACACCTCCGGAGCTTCTTCCGGAGGTGTTCCTTTATCAGGGGAAAGCCTCCCGGGGATGATCCGGGAGGCAGAGGGGAAGGATGAAAGGATTATGGAATATCAGGTTCTTACCTTAAGCATCGTTATTCTGTCGGCATTCACGCCGCTTACGAAGATGTAGGAGCCGCTGTTGGCGATCACTGCCCTGTAGGGAACGAACTCCAGCTGTTCCCTGCCCCTGTAGGTCAGGGTATCCCCGTTTACCGCATACGCCGAGATGGTTTTGTTTCCGGCATTCAGCGTGTAGAGGAAGTCCCCGCCGGCGCTGGTGAACATGTATGTCGTGTTCAGTCCCGTGCCCTCAGTCCTGTTAACCTCAGAAGCCTTGCTGAAGGTGCCGTCCACGTTGCCGCTGTACACCTTGAGAGTGTCACCCACCGCGACGACGAACCTTGCTGAGGTGGTGTCCGGGCTTGGCAGGACCGCTATGGCCGTTGCCCCTATTGTCGAGGCATCCGTAAAGGCCTTAAGTCTTGAAGTGTTGTCCACACCCCTGTTGACCACCAGGCCGCCCTGTACGGGATCTATGGCCGCGATCACATCCCCTTCCATGTTGGAGGCAGCGATGGTGTACTGATAACCTCCGTTATAGTTTAGGTACTTGCCGTTTGCCATATATTCATCTCCTTTATTGCCGGGAGTGGTGTTGGTGTTGGTAAGATGCCTCAGGGTGACTGCCGTGTTGGAGCCTGTCTGACCCACGACGCCGACATATCCGCCCGTCCAGGTCGACGGATTCACGATAGCGGTGAGTGAGGTGAACTTCGGATTCTCAACCCTTCCGTAAACATTACCCGCACACGATACCGGATTGATGAGGGAGCATGTGTTCTTGTCGTAGTTCCACCTTGTGATCGAGTTGTCCGCATCGGAGACCGTGAAGACCGCATTGCTGCTGCCGGGAATGACCTTCATGAGCTGGGTGGCCTTGGTAAGGGTCATTGCGCCCTCCTTTATGAGGGTATTCTTCTTTATCGAACACACCGTCGCCACATTGCCCGCATCCGAGATCACGAGGATCCTGCCGTCAGGAAGGAAGTCGATGTTGGTCCTGCCGCCGATCTTAATGTCGCCGTTGAGGATGTCACCGGCCTTGACGGGAACACCGACCTCCCCGAGGAGTGCTGCCTCGAAGTTGATCTGGGTGGAGCCCGTGGAACCCAGCATGGCGGTCCTGGCTATGATGTCCAGCCTGTGCTTGCCCGGATCGGGAATGAGGCTGATGGAGGCCCCGCTGCCGATTTTCGTTCCGTCAAGATACCACTCGATCGTCACGTCATCCACGTTGAGCGACTGGGTGTCCAGAGAGACCGTGCGGGTTTCCTGTGCCGCGATCGTGGTATTGTTTTCCAGTCCTGAGACTACGCATACCACCGGAGTTCCGACCCTGTTTTCCAGAGTGAGCTGACCTACAACGGGAGGGGCTTCGTCGAGATCAAGGCTGATGGTTCCGGAGGTGGTCTTTCCGCTTACGATCCGTATGGCATCGATGGCACCTGCAACCAGAAGGGAGCCGTCATATAGCTTGGCATTCACGGTGTATGAGCCGGATGTCTGGGCTGTCAGGGAGAGGGTTGCCGAGCCCGATGCAAGGGTAGGTGTATACTCTTTGGAGACCGAGTTGTCCATGCCCGTGAACTGGATGACCAGCCTGGGGGTGGAGGTGATGAGGGAGCTGTCCCAGGTGTATACCAGTGAAAGGTTACCGGAACCGACCATCTCCGACAGGGATACGGTTGCAGAGGTGTTGGTCTCATTGAGGTTGAATGTGGTGGAGCCCGTTACGAGTATGATGCCTTCCTCGTTCTTACCGTCCGCCTTGATCGTCCAGGTGCCCACCGGAACGTCCTCAAGGATGAAGGTGTTGCGACGGGTATTGAGCTTGTGAGACTGGTTGTCCGGACCCGTGCATGTGATGTCATAGTTGGTTATGCTGAGCGTCACGTCTCCCGGTGTGATCGTCCTGGATACTTCCTTTTCAAGGATTATCCTCATATCGGCCGTGCTCCCGCCGCTTTCACAGGAAGCAAAGGAGAAGATGATTAGAGCTGCCATAAGCATGGCGATGATCTGTCTGGTTCTTTCTGTCATTGCTGACCTCCGTCTTGGTTTGTGAGCCCATCATCACCCTTCGGTTCCTAAGGCGCAAATTTTCTGTTATGATATTTTTCAAAGGTAGTCCACATGCTGAAAAAAACAGTGCTTTTCCTCATCCCGGTGCTCCTTCTGGTCATCGTTTTCGTTCCAATCATGAATAACCTTGTCTACTGGTCCCTCTACGCGGTCCTCTTCGCCCTTGTCCTCATCTTCTGGCTCCTTGAGGACACCGTTCCCGAAAGGATGATCAGCGCATACCTGAAGGGTGCAGACTATTGGAGCATAAAGGCCGGTGTCATAAAGAATAACGGACAGACTGCCGAGATCATCGGTGGCTGTCTCGTCATCTCGGGAGGAAGGCTTTACTTCATGAAAAGAAAGGGCGGGAAAGCAGGTGTGGAGGTGCTTAGGGAAGTCCCTGTTTCCTCCCTTACCGGATACACCCTGAAAAAGGTTGACGGCTATCACGACGGTATTGCCTTCACTCTGGAAAGTGACGATGAAATTCTCTTTGTCTCGAGAAGCATAGCCAAAGAGGAAAAGGCCCTTTTAAAGGCTTTGGAGTGGGAATAAACCGGTAAAGCCTCATTTTTTCACGAAATTGAACATCTTTTTCATTGCACCTGCCTCCTGCGGGGCAGAATAATCCCAGAAAACCGCGATTAAACGCTTCAATCGCGGTTTTTGCTTTTTTTCACCCTTATTGAACATCAATGGGCAACAACGCATGTCCGCTCTTTTCTATGATTAAACCATGAAGAAAAAGCTTGCATTCATCCTTATTGCGTTCATTGCCGCAGGTCAGCTTCACGCCGTTTCCTTCTATGCCGGGGCGGACCTGATGTCACTGGACAGTCTCATTAACAGGAACATTTTCATAAGAGGGGAAGCGGGGATGAGGAGTGAGGATGTCAGGATAAGCGTCGGTGCGGGGTACTTCAGATGTGACGATGCCGACCTGAAGGTAAGTGCCGTGACCTCATCGCTCAGCTTTGACTGCCATCCCTTCATGCCGCTGGGCTTCTATGTGGGGGCGACCCTGATCGGACACACCTGGTTCTTCGGTCCGGATGCCCCGGAAGAGGAGAGCAGGTTCGGCACCTCCATAAGGGCGGGCTGGACCTTCGATCTCATGAAACACCTCTCCCTTGACCTCAGGGTCAGCGTCCATGACCCCTCCCTGAAGGAGGAGGGGATTCCCCAGCTGGGGACATACAGATTTGCGTTCCTGGTCCTTTACCGGACCGGTGCAGATAACAAGGAGTGAAACCTATGAAACAGAAAGCAGAAAAGACAGTCGGATTCATCATGGTACTGATCATGATGTTCACAACCCTTGCCGGATGCACGCTGGATGCCGCAGCTGCAGGACGCGTGACAAAGGAGGAAGTCAGAAGCCGCGTTGCCAGGATAATCGATGAGGAGATGATGAACATCCTCCCGTACCTGGAGGAAAATGATGACGTTTCCCTTACCGATGAGGAGGGAAGGAGTATTGATTTAAGGAGCATGAAGGGCTCTGAAATCGTTGCAAGGGCCACGGACGAAGGCGGTGAGAAGTACATCGATTTCTCCTACTCGGTCCTTACTGCCGAAAGCAGTGATGAGATAGTGAAGAGCGCTCAGGGCCTGGTCAGCGAGGAGGACTACCAGTACCTGCTGGAAAGGGTCCGGGATGAGGAAGAACATGCCGCCAGGATGTATGAGGAGCTTTCCCGTTCCCTCACCATGGCCCAGCAGAAGGAGCTCTACCGTGACCTCAAGAAGCTTGTCATAAAGGCCGTGGTCCTCCTTACGGCAGGACTTGTGTACGCCGCCATACCCAAGACTATGATCTGGGGCAAGGTGTCTGCCGCATGCGTGGTTGCCGTTGCCGCCGGGGTGGTCGCCTCGGGAGTGTGCACGTTTTTCGAGTACAGGCAGTTCGGGATCCCGGGAGATGATCTTCCGTCCTTCGAGAGCTGGCTTGAGAGCATCTACAAGGATTCCTACTCAGCCTGGGCGATAGCCGCATCCATGATTGCGACGGGAACCGCCGCAAAGCGTTCGCCCGTGGTGACGGGACTTATCATAGCGGCCTTCTCCCTCTATGGGGTAATTGATGAAGCCCGCCCAATACTCAAGAAGTACAATTTCTCGATCTGAAGTCACAGGGACCGCAGGCTCTGCGGTCCTTAAAACGTCCGTCCCGGCCCGGATGACGCTTTAAAGAATCCGGTCCGTGTGCAATAATGAATGCCATGAAAGATTTCAGAGACAGCGTTGCAGAGCGTTTTCTGCGTTATACAAAATTCGATACAATGAGTGATCCCTCCCTTGCGGGGGTGAAGAGACCGACCACCGATGGTCAGAAGGTGCTGCTTGAGGCCCTCAGGAAGGAGCTGGATGAGCTTGGACTTGAGACATACCTCGGTGAGGAGTGGGTTGTCATGGGCACCCTTAAGGGCAATGCTCCGGACATTCCCGCCATCGGGTTCATGGCCCATGTGGATACTGCCGACGATGTATGCGGCAACGGAGTGAAGGCGAGAAGGTTCGTCTACGAAGGCGGTGACATCGTCCTTGAGAACGGCACGGTCATCAGAAGTGCCGAGAACCCCGATCTGGCCGGTCTCATCGGACATGAGATCATAACAAGTGACGGCACGACCCTGCTCGGTGCAGATGACAAGGCAGGCGTCAGCGAGATCATGGAAGCCGTGAAATACCTGACCGAACACCCCGAGATCAGGCACGGGGACATTGAGATCTATTTCACTCCCGATGAGGAAACGGGATCAGGCATGATGAAGTTCCCCCACGACCGTCTGAAGAGCAAGTGCTGCTACACCCTTGACGGCGGACGGATGGGCGAGGTGGAGGCAGAATGCTTCAATGCCGCCACGATCACACTGAAGGTATCGGGTGTTTCGATGCACCTCGGTTCAGCCCGCGGCAAGCTTGTGAATGCCATCACGGTTCTTTCCCACATCGTCACGGCCCTCCCCATGGCTGAGAGCCCTGAGGCCACCGACGGCCGTTATGGCTACTACTGTGTCCTGGATTTCAGCGGTACAGCCACCGAGGCGGAGGCTAATCTCTTCATCAGGGACTTCGACGAGGAAATGTTTGCCTTCCGCATCAGCGAAAGCAGGAGGATAGCCGAGGCAGTCGCCTCGATCTACCATGCGGGAATCGAGATTAAGGAAACGGTGAGCTACAGGAACATGGCCAATGCCAACAAAAAATGTCCTGAAGCCCTGGTAAGCATATTCGAAGCCGGAAAGGCCATCGGGCTTGACCTCTATGAGACCATCATCAGGGGCGGCACGGACGGTGCACGCCTTGCCGAGACCGGAGTTGCATGCCCGAACATCTTCACGGGCGGTCATAACTTCCATTCCCTCGAGGAGTGGATTGCCCCCGAGCACATGAGTGACGCGGTCAATCTCGTCCTTGCGATCATTTCCTGGTGGGCAGATAGATGAAAAGGGCCGCTCTCTTCCTCCTGCTTACGATTCTTGCGCTTCCTTTGACTGCAAAGGTAAGTGTCACCCGGAATTTTGCATCGGAAGAGAGCCTCATCGGGGCTTTTGAGAAAAAACTTGTTTCACGCCTCTCTCCCCTGACAGAGGAGGGAGAGACTGTGACCTTCCTTTCCTGGGAGAGTCCCATGCTCACCCTTTCGCTCTTCGGTGAGGAAAAAAAGGTTCCCCTCTCTGCGGACACCCTGGATCAGGCAGTGAACTCGCTGCTATGCTACAATCCCCACTTCCTCTCGGAATCGGAAGAGAGGCTGGACTGGATATATGAAAGATCCTTATCCTCTGCCGCCCTTCTCGACAGGGGTGCCCTGTATGAGGCACTTTCCCCGTCGGGACGGCCGGTCGGCCTTCTTGCCGCGGACAGAGTGTCGGATGATGTTACCGAGCTTAATCTCATAAGGGGCTCCTCCCTGGTGCCGGGGCTTGAACTCAGAAAGACATCCCCCTGGCTCTTCACCATTTCCGCCGGGATGGTGTTCACACCCTCCTTCAGGGTAAGTGCGGATGCGGCGGTGAGTAACCTGAGCCTGCTCTATCCCCTGAGGCCGGAGCTTAAGATAAAGCTTGCAAAGGATGCGGTAGGAAACACCGCATACCTCTTCTCCCTGGGAGTGGGTTACCATTTCCCGCTTTCGGTACTGTTCGGACGTGATGTCCCGGTTCTTTCCGACTCAATGCTCGGTGCCGACTGCTTCGTCACCCTGGGCCATGCGGGAACCTTCGTCTACGGGGCAGGCTATGAAATATCCCTTTCATATTTGATGAGCGGGCATTTCGGATTTATATTTGGGCTTGAGGCACTGAAGGTCAGGAATGACCGGTTCAGTTACTTCTCGATTGATACCATGGAGCTGAAGGCGGGGGTGATGATCAGGTGAAAAGGCTTTGCATAATTCTTTCGTTGGTGCTTCTTCTCTCTTCCTGCCGCAGCGTTTCGACGCTGCTGGAATCGACATATACCGGTGTTCCCTCCTGGGCACTGATGAAGCCTGAGGAAAAGGACCTGATATTCTTCGTCAGCAGCAGCGGGGCTGAATCCTCCAGCCAGAGATACAATGAAAACTACAGACAGCTGCTCTCCCAGATCTCGCAGGAGCTGGGTTACGAGGTAACGGGTACTTACTACCGCGAGCTTTCAACCCTGGGAACAATCTCGGACCTCGGACTCAGGATAAGCGCCGTCAAGGAGAATGAAGGCATTCTGTACATGCTTGCCGAAGCTGAGAGTGCCGTCTTCGAGACGAAGCGTTCTGCCGAATACATAGCGGAAAAGGACAGGCGGGAGCGCCTCGAGGCGCTTTCCGAAGAGGCCATGGAGTACTATAAGTCAAACAATGACATCGCGGCACTCGATGCCTGGATCAGGGCTGCCGAAGTGCTTTCCGAGGGGCCCGTTCCCGGATACAGTGCCGAGGAGTTCCTTTCCAAGGCCGCAGAGATTGCGAAAAACATCAAATTCACCATCACCGACAGAGCTCCCGAAAAGGGAGAGTGCACGCTCATCGTCTCAAGGGACAGGGGCGTTCTTTCCCCGAGAGTCACCGAGGCACCCATTCTGGTGACCATTCAGGTCCATGACCATGACGATGTCTTCTACAGCTTTTCCTACAGGGAGGTGACCGGAGAGGACGGCAGGGTAGCATTTAAGAAGAAGTTCCCCCGCATGGCCGACATCGGGACAGTCTCCTTCTCCCTCGACCTTTCCACCCAGGACATAACCTATGAGCCCCTCATCAGGGAGATTGAGGACACGAAGATCACCTTCGATTACGCCATTGAAAGCAATGCCTCGAAGGAAGGCATCGTAATTGCCTTCAGTGAGTATGACGAAAACGGGGAGGAGCTTTCCTCCTCCTGGAGCGAACAGGCCTTTATTTCCTTCCTGGAGAAGGATGGGATAAACGTCACCGTTGCCTCCATCTCGGGAGATGTCTGGGAAGAGGTGCTTGCCGAGGCGAGGAAGCGTTTTCCGGACAAGAAGTACATAATCTGGTCGAGAGTCGGCAGGGATGGAGGAAAACGCACACCCCTCGGTGATTACGTCACCTCCTCCCAGGGATACACGGTTCTTGCCGATCTGGAAACGGGTGAGATGCTCCACTACGACATCGAGACCCAGAGCGTTGCCTGGGGCAGTGACGTGTCCGGTGTCACCGAGGAGCTTTTCACCTCCTACGGCAGACTCATTGCGGCCCAGTTCGTCAGATATCTCTAGAAAGGAGCTCGTCCGCCCTGTTTGTTATGATTACTGAGGCGCCAAGCGCGATGAATTTTTCCATTTCCTCTACCGTGTCCACGCACCAGACGGAGAAGGGGAGGCGGAGGTGTGATGCCTGAATCGGTGCGATCCTCACACCGGGTTTCAGAAAGTCGGGTGAGCATATGATCCTGCCCTGTCCGCGCCTCAGCGGACGGGGAACGCCCTTCACGTCGTCGTAGATCAGGGCTGCCGGAATTCCTGGCTTCAGGCGCCTGAATGTCCTGACGGTGAATGGATTGAACGAGGAGACCATGAGGTTATCCCTCATGCCATGACGACTCATCGTCTTAAGGGCTTCATCCGCAATGGGAGTGAAGGCAAAGGCCTTCTCCTTCAGCTCGATGTCATAGACTATCTTATCCCCGAACTCCTCAAAGACATCGTCGAGTGTCACTATTTCCCTGTCCACAGCCTGGAGCTCTGAAAGGGTCGATGCTTCCACGTCCAGGTCCGTTCCGGTCGTACGTTTCGTGCTGTGGTCGTGGATCACGGCAAGCTTCATGTCCTTTGTTAAGTGGATGTCCAGCTCGATGCCGTCAGCTCCGGCATCCAGTGCTCCCCTGTATGAGGGGATCGTGTTTTCCCTGAAGCGGGTGGGAAGGCCCCTGTGCCCCAGTATGAGTGTCTTTCCTTTGGTGAATTCCATATCAGGCATATTAACAGAGTTGATGTTGTTTTTCATCGTCCTCTTTGTTATTTTAAACTCCATGAGCGGTTTTGAGCTATTGAGAAAAGAGAGTGTCAGGAACACTGAGGTATTTCACTATGTCCATCCAACGGGCTTCCGGGTCTGCCACGTTGCGGCTGATGACGGCGAATCGTTTTTCGCCTACAGCTTCAGAACCCATCCCTGGGACTCCAGCGGTGTTTTCCACATCCTTGAGCACACCATCCTCTCGGGAAGCGAACGCTACCGGGTAAGGGATCCCTTCAACACGATCTCAAAGTCAAGCTGCAACACCTATCTCAACGCCCTGACCTTCCCGGACAGGACGGTCTATCCGGGCGCATCCCCGCTGAAAAAGGACTTTGACAACATCTTCTCCCTCTATACCGATGCGGTATTCAGGCCCCTTCTCAGAAAGGAAACCTTCATGGCTGAGGGCATCAGGCAGAACGGGGATGCTTTCGAGGGCGTGGTGTTCAATGAGATGCAGAATGAGACACTGAACCATGAGAGCATTGTCTCATCCCACTCGCTGAGGGACCTTTTCAGGGGAACGTGCTACCAGTACTCCTCCGGCGGAGAGGCCGCTGAAATCGCGGGCCTTACCTATGAGGAGTACCTTGCCGCCTACGACAGGTACTACCATCCCTCCAACGGAATGTGCTTCTTCTACGGCAGGGACGTTTCGATTGAGGAGAAGCTTGAGGTCATCGACTCATATATCAGGGATGCGGGAAACAGGGCCCGGCCTGAGGCCCGGGTGATCCCGGAGCGCTGGCAGCACCCTGAGGACAGAACGCTTTACTGCTCAACCACGGACGGGGATGACCGGATCACGGTCATAACGAGTTTCCTTACCGACGGGGATTCATCCTCGGCTTACGACAGGATGATGATCTCGGTACTGGTGGATGCCCTGCTGGGAAGTCCCGCATGCCCGCTCTACAGCGCAGTGCTCTCATCCCCGCTGGCTGAGGACATCTCATCCCAGAGCGGCATGAGTGCCGATTTCTCCCTCATTCCCTTTGCGGTTGGCATGACGGGTGTGAAGGAGGAGGACACGGAGAGAGCGGGACGGTTCCTGCTTGAGACAATATCAAAGCTTGCGGAAGAGGGCCTTGAGAGGGATCTCATCGAGTCCGCGATCAGAAGGCAGGAGTTCCTCGCCCGGGAGATCCCCGGGGGAATTCCCAACGGCTTCAGGCTCTTCCTCCGATCGGTGCGTTCATTGGAAAAGGATATGCCCATCGCCTCAGACATCGATGTTGCCTCCACGATCGCCCGGGTGCGTGCCGCCTGGGAGAGTAATCCCGATCTTTTCTCAGAGTGGATGAAGAGAAACCTCAGGGACAATCCCCACCGTCTCACCCTGACGGTGAAGCCCTCGGTAAGCGCGATGGATGAGGAAGCCGAAGTTCTCAGGAGGATGGCCGAGGAACGCCGTCCCTTAATCCGTGAGGAGGATGAGGCTGCCTTCAGGGCATTCATCTCATCCCCTGATCCCGATGAGGCTCTTGCTGCCCTGCCGGGACTCTCCCTTTCAGACGTTCCCGTAGTGGACGGGGACATAGTATGCGAGGAGCATGGACCTGTCCTTGTTCAGAAGCAGCTCACAGGGGGCATCATATACATCGACATTGCCGCCGACGTCTCGGACCTTCCCGATGAGGATTTACGGGTGCTGTCCCTGCTTACAAGGCTTCTGCCGCTGACGGGAATAAAGGGTGAGGAGAAGACCCTCATCCACAGAAGACTCCGCATGCTGACGGGGTCGACCACATTCAGCCTGGAGACGGGCAGGAAGAGTGACGGCAGCGTGCGCTGTCTCTTCATCGTCCGGACAAAGGTCCTTCCCGAGAATACCGATGCGGCCCTTGAGTCAGTCTCATCGATTATCAGAAATGCCGATATATGTGACGGGGAAGCGATTGGCAGCGCCCTCAGCGACTCGACCGGCGATTTTGCCGAGAACATCATCTATTCCGGCTCCTCCTTTGCCGCCAGTGCCGCTGCCGCATCCCTCTCCCCCTCCCTCAGCGTGGGTGAGGAGGTAATGGGCATCAAGGCGTGGGAGTACTTCTCCCGGCTGGACGCCCAAAGCGCGGCCCCGCTTCTTGAAAGGGTGTATTCCAAACTGTCCGAAAGGGGCAGGTACATCATCCACCTCACGCTGGAAGGCGATGAGGCGGACCAGACAATCGTTTCAGCGGAGAAGTTCCTTTCCGGTTTTTCTCCTTCTCCCGTTCCCCGTGCGGTTCAGCGGGAGATAACGGAAAAGTCCAGACGGATCAGTTACCCCATCAGCGCCGCAGTCTCATACAATGCGGTTGCGGTTCCGTCATCCCCTTACCCCTCCAGGGAGCAGGCAGCTGAGGAGGTGGTCACCTCCATGCTCTCCTCCGGACCGCTCTGGGAAGAAGTCAGGATGAAGCATGGTGCCTACGGCGTTGAGATGTACCTTGACTCCCTGGAGGAGTCCATCGTCACGGTGACACACAGCGATCCCCATGTAAAAACCACCTTCGACACCATCATAAGTACCATAGACTCTTACACCATCCGGGAGGAGGATGCGGAAAACGCGAAGCTTACCGTGATAGGAAGACTGCTGAGGCCCATGGCCCCGGCCGTGAAATCGATGGTAGGCTTCCGCCGTTACCTCTACGGCATCACGCCGGATATGAGGATAATGATGAGAAAGGCACTTCTGGAGGTGACCACGGAGGAACTGGAGGCTGCAAGGGCGAGAATCGCGGCGGCAGTGAAGGAGGGCTCGTTTGCCTCCCTCACGGCAGCATCGCTTGGTGAGGATGAGCGCTTTGACGCCGAAGTCAGGAGCCTTCCCTCCAATTAAGGCTACCACGGTACGCCATCATGCTATATAATCTCCAAAAAGGGAGGAGAATATCATGAGGTACGTCGGAGCCATCGATCAGGGAACAACCAGCACCCGTTTCATTCTGTTCAATGAGAGGGGAGAGGCCGTGGCCACCCATCAGCTGGAGCACAGGCAGTACTATCCCGAGCCGGGATATGTGGAGCACGATCCCGAGGAGATCTGGAACAACACCCGTACCGTGATCAGGGAAGCCGTAAGGAAGAGCGGGGTCAGCGTCAGGGACATTAAGGGACTCGGCATCACTAACCAGAGGGAGACGATAATCCCCTTCGACCCGGTTACCGGAGAGGTGCTTCACAATGCGATAGTCTGGCAGGACCTTAGGGCCAGCAGCATCGTCGAATCCTTCAGGGACCTTATTTCCGCCGAGCGCCTCAGGGAGAAGACGGGTCTTCTCTTCTCACCATACTTTTCCGCTTCCAAGATCGTCTGGCTCATCCGGAACGTTCCCCTTGTGAAGGAGCGCCTTGAAGCGGGACGCTGTGTCTTCGGGACAATTGACTCATACCTTGCATATAAGCTCACCGGCAGGATCATAACCGATGTGACCAATGCCTCCAGGTACATGCTCATGAACATCTCCACCCTGAAGTGGGATGAGGAACTGCTTGAGCTCTTCGGCATTCCCGAAAGCGCCCTTCCCGAAATCGTGCCCTCAATGGGTGAGATATACGGCGAGACGGACATTCTCGGTGCCAAAGTTCCGCTCTGCGGCATTCTCGGAGACCAGCAGGCCGCACTCTTCGGACAGGCATGCTTCTCGGAAGGGGAGGCAAAGTGCACCTACGGCACCGGCTGCTTCATGCTCGTGAACACCGGTGAAAAGCTCTGTTATTCCACAAAGGGACTGGTCAGCACCGTGGCCTTCCAGGCAAAGGGGGAAAAGCCCCGCTATGCGATCGAGGGCTCAGTTGCCATCGCAGGTTCCCTCGTCCAGTGGGCAAGGGACAACCTGAAGATGGTTTCCAATGCCAAGGAGCTCGATGAGCTGGCCTCCTCTGTCTCCGACTGCGGCGGCGTATACATCGTACCCGCCTTCTCAGGCCTCTTCGCCCCTCACTGGAGAAGCGACGCCCGCGGCGTCATCGCCGGTCTTACCGGCTATGTGACCAGGGCCCACATCTGCAGGGCCGTCCTTGAGGCGACCGCATTCCAGGCCAATGACATCTTCGAGGCGATGGAGCTGGACTCAGGAATAAAGCTCAGACAGCTGCGCGTGGACGGCGGGCTTACGAACAGCAATCCGCTGATGGAATTCCAGTCAGACATCCTCTCGATTCCCGTCGTCAGACCCAGAATTACCGAAACCACCGCACTTGGTGCCGCCTTTGCAGCGGGACTCAGCGTGGACATTTGGCAAAATCGTGAAAATCTGTCAAAATACTGGAAGGAACAGCTCAGATGGACGCCGTCCATGGAAGAAAAGACACGGCTCGATAAGATCGTACTCTGGAGAAAGGCGGTATCGCGGACACTTAACTGGGCCTCCAAAGAGGAAGATGTATGTTTAGTTTAGGAGATTCGGCATTCCTGCTGACCTATATCAGGGACTTCCTGCAGATCCTGATACTTGCCTGGATCATATACAAGCTGTATGTGGCCGTGGCCTCAACGAAGATCTACCAGCTTGTCCTTGTCATCATGGCCTATGCCATGTTCTTCTGCGTATGCTGGGTATTTGATTTCAGATTCCTGCTGTTCATCTACAGGAAGATCACACTGCCGCTGATGATGTTCTTCTGCATCATATACCATCCTGAATTCAGAAGGGCGTTCACCACACTCTTTTCCGGGCGCGCCCGCCTTTTCAGGATGGGCTCCCAGACAACCGTCGAGCAGATCGACACCATCCTCAATGCATGCGAGAACCTGGTACAGGTGAAGAGGGGTGCCCTGATAATCTTTCCCCGTCACACCGACATCAAGTCAGTAATCGATTCAGGCACGAAGCTCAACGCCGACCTTTCGTCCTCCCTGATATGCACGATCTTCGACCACGACACACCGCTGCATGACGGTGCCCTCGTGGTCCAGGGCGGAAAGATAGTGGCGGCTTCGTGTTACCTGCCGCTTTCGGCACAGACAGGCATCAATGCCAGCTTCGGAACCCGTCACCGTGCGGCGCTCGGCCTTGCGGAGGACTCCGATGCGGTGATTATTATCGTGTCCGAGGAAAACGGTGCCATGTCCCTTGCCTACAATGCGAATATTTACTACGACCTGGACAGGGAGACGATAAAGAACGTCATCCTTGCCCTGATGAGTTACCATGACGTTACGCCGCAGGACGTGAAGGAGGAAGAAGATGAATCAAAGAAATAAGGGGATGAACTCATTCCTCTCCTCCTGGATTCCGAAGATCATATCCTTCATTCTGGCCCTGCTGATCTTCATTGCCGTGAAGTACATGAACATGGCCGACCGGGTCATCACGATCCCCCTTTCGGTCACCCTGCCCGATGAATCGGTGGTGCTTCCGGAGTCGCTTGTCCCGTCCCGCACCGACATAATAATCAGCGGAAACGACGAGCTCATCTACCTGGTCGATCCCACCGACATCAGTGCCCATGCCGACTTCTCGGCCGTCAGGGAGGCGGGAATAGCCCGTGTTCCCGTGAACGTGGAATACAACAAGGATGTGTTCCTCGACGCATCTCTTTCGGTCCGTGCCAAACCTGACACGGTCAGAATCCTCTTCCGGGCCGTCCAGTGATAAGGACCGGCATCGACATAGTGGACAATTCAAGGTTTTCAGATCCCTCCAGGGGGCTTCTGGAACGCCTTTTCACCCCCTACGAGCTTGAAAGGGGCGGCCGGGCTGAGTACTGGGCCTCGCGCTTTGCCGCCAAGGAAGCGTGCGTCAAGGCACTGGGTACCGGATTTGCGGGCATAACGCCGAAGGACGTGGAGGTAAGGAGCCGGGAAAGCGGGGAACCTTACTATGTGCTCTACCGCAGGGCGGCAGAGCTGCTGGGAGGACGGGAGATATCTCTCTCGATCGCACATGAAAGAAGCCATTCGGTGGCCATAGCGGTGATTTATGAGCAGGAAAGACTGGAAAAGACCTGAGCTTGTACCCCTTGAGGAGGGCATGAGGAGAATCATGCTCACCTGTGCCTATGAGGGCAGTGCCTTCCACGGCTGGCAGTCTCAGGATAACTCGTTAAGCGTCCAGGAGACGCTGGAAAACGCCCTTTCGGCCATGGGACTGTCAGCCCGCATTCAGGGCTCGGGAAGGACCGATGCGGGAGTCCATGCCCTTGGGCAGGTCTGTCACTTCGACATTCCCTCTTCATGCACCATTCCGGCCGACAGGTTCGCCCTGGCCCTCAACGCACTGCTTCCCCCGACGGTCCGCGTCATCTCCTCAGAGGAGAAGGACGGAACCTTCCATGCCCGTTTCACGACGATGGCCCGGGAGTACGTGTACTTCGTGAAATCCTATGAGAACGCGCTGCCCTTCGATGCGGGACATGTGGCGCTTTACAGAAAGGCTCCCTCAGTCGAGCTTCTCAATTCCTATGCCTCCGTCCTGCAGGGTACCCACGATTTCACCACCTTCTCCTCCTCCCGTGACTCCTCCCTCTCGAAGTGGCGCGATATCTACGAGTCCTACTGGACCGTGATAACGGACAGGTTCGGCAGAGAGATGCTGAAGTATACGGTGGTGGGAAATGCCTTTTTATACCATCAGGTGCGCTCTATGGCCGGAACCATGATGGATGCGGCCCTGATGGGGGAAAGCCCCGAGGCATTCCGCTCCCGTCTGGAAGCCAGGGACCGTTCCCGGGCCCTGAGGACCGCCCCCGCTGACGGTCTTTACCTTTCCAGAATAAGTTATGATGAGGATGAATACGCCTGGTTCGAGGAGGAAGCAGATGGAAACGGGTGCAGGTGAATACTTCCTTTCCCTCCTGGATGATGCCATAAGGGGCGTGAACGGGGACAGTCTCGGTGAGGATAACCCCTTTCTTGAATACACCCTCTCGGAGGCGGAGAAAAAGGCTGTTCCCGAGAGAAAGCTCTCCGTCAGGGAGTGCTATATGAACTGTCATGCGTGCGACGGCTGGATGAAAAGGGATGACCGTTTTTCGGCCGGACGCGGCCCGCTTCATCCCCTCGTCGTCTTCGTGGCCGGGCGTACCCTCCCGGGCGGTGCCATGCTCACTCCCTCCGAGGCCGTCATGATCAACACCTGGTCGAATGCGATAAAGCTGGAGAAGGCCAAGGAGTGTTATCTTACCACGATAATAAAGTGCCCGACGGAGGATGCGGTCGTCCATGAGGAGTGTGTTTCCCTTCTCAGGGAGCAGATAAGGACCCTCTCCCCGAAGGTCGTGCTCTTTCTGGGGCCTCTGGGACTGCCGCTTCTGGGGTACTCCTCCATGGAGGAGGCCAGAAAGGGCGTCGGCTCCTTTGAAGGTGCGACCGCGGTCATGACCTATGCCCCCGCGGAAGTTGAGAGAGAGCCCCGGCTCAAGGCCGCAGTGTGGGAGGACCTCAAGAAGGTCGCCTGGTATGCGGGCATAAAGGACAGAAGATGTTAGCGGAGGTCTATCTTCCCGTTCCATTGAAGGATAAGTTCACCTATCACACCGATGATGGGAAAATAAAGGCGGGCTGCCGGGTCATCGTTCCCTTCGGTGCCAGGAAGCTTACCGGCTTCGTCACCTCCCTGTCTGAGGACAGGAAGCTGGACTTTGAGGTTAAGGAGATAGTCAGGGCGGTGGATAAGGAGCCCGTATTCACTCCCGAGCTGCTGGAGACGGCCGAATGGATGAGCCGCACCTATCTCTGCTCACCCGGACAGGTCCTTTCCGCCATGATCCCCTCCGGACGGCGGGAGAGCGAGAGCGCGCTCTTTCCCGGGGATGAACCCTTCGTGCCCGTTGAGAAACTGTCAGACGAACAGCAGGAAGCCCTCGATGCGATCCTCTCCGGCGAGGGCGGGACGTTCTACCTCTTCGGCGTCACCGGATCGGGCAAGAGTGAAGTGTACCTCCGTGCCGCGGAAGAGACGATAAGGAAGGGAAAGAAGGTAATCTATCTCGTTCCCGAGATAACGCTGACCCATCAGCTGATGAGTGACATCTCCTCCCGGTTCAGGGGCAGGGTGGCCGTGCTCCACTCGGCACTCACGCCCTCCCAGCGCCTCAAATACTGGCATGATGCCCTGAGAGGGGATGTGGACATTGTGATAGGCGCCCGCTCGGCGGTGTTCGCCCCCTTCAGTGACATCGGACTCATCGTCCTTGATGAGGAGCATGAGAACTCCTACAAAAGCTCCCAGAGCCCCCGTTACCACGCCCGTCAGGTTGCCCAGAAGAGGGCAGCCGCCATGGGGGCAACCCTGATCATGGGTTCGGCGACACCGTCCCTCGAGGCGTACCTCGGCATGAAGCGGAACCTGATGACCCGCCTCGATCTCAGGTGCAAGGTGGCGGGAGGAAGCACTCCTGATGTCCGCATCGTGAACATGCTGAAGGAGAGCAGGACGATATCCCGGGAGCTGGAGGCCGAGATAAGAAAAACCATTGCCGACGGCTACGGCACCATCCTCTTTTTAAACAGAAGGGGATATACCTACTACTACCACTGCAACTCCTGCGGCCATGTGGAGAGCTGTCCCAACTGCTCGGTTGCCCTCACTTACCATAAGGATACGGACCGCATGGTATGCCACTACTGCGGCTATCAGACGGAAAGGACGGGTGTGTGCAGCGAGTGCGGTTCCCACGACATGAGCGTCTCCGGCTTCGGTACGGAGCGGGTGGAAGAGGAAGTCAGGAAGCTCTTTCCCTCAGCCCGGACGGAGCGCCTCGACACCGATGTGGCCGATGGGGACCCGGAGGTGGTGAAGGGCATCATAGAAAGGTTCAGGGACGGAAAGACCGACATCCTGCTCGGCACCCAGATGGTTGCCAAGGGGCTTAACTTCCCCAGACTCAGACTGGTCGGCGTCGTACTTGCCGACAGCACCCTATCGGTGCCCGACTTCCGCTCTGAGGAGCGTACCTTCTCCCTCCTGGAGCAGGTCAAGGGCAGGGCAGGCCGGTACAGGGATGACGGAAGGGTGATAATCCAGACGTACAGGGCTGAGAATGAGGCGATTAAGGCGGTAAGGGACTCCCGGACCGGGGAGTTCTATGAGAAGGAACTATCCGTCAGGAAGGCTCTGGGCTTCCCTCCTTACACCAGGATAGTGACCCTCACCCTGCGCTGCCGTGACGAGGAGAAGGTCAGGAGTGCGATTGATGAGCTTTACATGCTCTCGGAAAGGGTCATTTCGGCATCCGGATACAGTGACGTGACAGTGATTGGCAAGGGGCCGTGCGTCATCTACAAAAGAGCTTCCTCCTTCCGCTATCAGATAATAATATCGGCCTCTGACTTCCGTCACCTGCTGAAGATAGCGGAGGTGACCGTGGAACAGTTCCGCCTTCCGTCCGGAGTTCACATCGAGGTCGATGTGGATCCCCTCAGCATGATCTGACGCAACAGGTTGACCCTGCCGCCTCTCCTTGATTATAGTTTTATATATGTTGGATATTTACAGACTCGGTGATGAGGTGCTCTACGCACCCACCGTTAAGGTTACTAAGTTTGACGGCGCCCTCAGAATGCTCGTGGACGCCATGTTCGAGACAATGGATGAGGCGGACGGAGTGGGCCTGGCAGGCCCCCAGGTCGGCGTCAGCCAGAGACTCTTCGTCGTCGATGACAGACAGGGAAACAGGATGTGCTTCATCAACCCCGAGATCATCGGAACCGGGGTGGAGATGGGACCCTATGAAGAGGGATGTCTCTCGCTTCCCGGCGTTTACCATACGGTGATAAGACCTCTTGAGGTTACCGTCCAGGCCCAGGACGTGAACGGAAAGGCGTTCACCGTCAATGCCTCCGGACTGCTGGCCCGCATCATCCAGCATGAGAATGACCACCTTCATGAGAAGCTCTTCATCGACCGTCTCTCGCCCGAGGACAGGGAAATGATGGTGCGTGTCTATGAGAGAAGGAATAAGACGAAAAGAAGGAAGGGAAAGTGAGAATCCTCTTTGCAGCGACAGGTGAAATAGCTCTGCCCACCCTGGAAGCACTCCATGGGGCAGGCCTCATTGCAGCGGTCCTTACGGCTCCCGACCGCCCGGGAAAGCGCGGCCGCGATCTCATCCCGACCCCGATAAAGAAGCGGGCCCTGGAGCTCGGACTTGACGTCATCACGCCGGAACATCTGGGATCGGAAGCACGGCGTCAGGCGCTCTCATATTCACCCGACACCCTGGTCTCCTTCTGTTACGGAAAGATCTTCGGGCCGAAGTTCCTTGCGCTCTTTGAGGCCACATACAACATCCATCCGTCCCTGCTTCCTAAGTACCGGGGCTGCGCTCCCCTACGTGAGACGATCCTCTCTGCGGACAGGGAAGGGGCAGTCTCGATCCAGCAGATAGCCCTCGGCTGCGATGAAGGGGACATATACGCCTCCCTTACCTTCCCCCTTGTGGGAGATGAGACGGAGGAGACCCTCTCCGAAAGGGTCTCCCACCTGGCATCAGGGCTTGCCCTTGATGTGCTCACGCATCCGGAGGACCACGCTCCCGTTCCCCAGAAGGGGGAGGTGTCCTGGTCGAGGATGACTGAAAAGAGTGAGGCGGAGCTCAGCACGGAAATGGGCGTGAAGGAGATCCATGCGAAAATAAGGGCGTACTACCCCTGGCCCAAGGCGTACCTGAAGTGGAACGGGGAACCTCTCTACCTCTGTGCCGTATACGGTTCCGTCTTTGAGGCGGAGGAGTGCACTCCCTCAGAGCCTCGAGGCACCGTCGTGGCCCTGGAGGGTAAAAAGGGTCTTAAGATCGCACTTAAGGATGGCTATATTTACGTCACAAGGCTCCAGAGGCCGACCAGGAAGGAGCTTCCCGCTGACCAGTTCGTGAACGGAAACCGCTCCGTCATAGGCGCCGTACTTCAGTGAAAAGAATTCTTCTGACAGTCCTTTTCCTATTCACGTTCTCCCTTCTCTTTGCATCACGTCCCGTCGTCGCACTGGTCCTCTCCGGAGGCGGTGCCCGCGGGATAAGCCAGATCGCGGTCATAAAGGAGCTGGAGAGGCGGGGAATATACCCTGACATAGTGACCGGTACCAGCATGGGAGCCCTCATCGGAGGACTTTACAGCGCAGGGTGGAGCGGTGAGGAGCTGGAGGAGTTCGTGAAAAACGCGGACATTGCCGACGCACTGCTGTCCCTGGAGGGGGATGAGCGTCTGCCCGGGCGGGCGTACTCGCCTTACGATGAGACGCTGCTCTCACTGAACTTCACCAGAAAGGGCATAGGAACGACCAATTCGGTCATAGATGACGGGAAGACTGAAGTGCTTATACGATCAGCGCTCTGCCGGGTCATGAACGTCTCATCATTCGATGAACTCCCCATTACCTTCCGTGCGGTCGGAACCGATCTCGTTACGGGGGAGAGCGTCGTCTTCTCCTCGGATTTATACCGCTCGCTCAGGGGCTCCATGTCCCTTCCCATGATCTTCTCCCCGGTCAGGCTGGATGACGGCAGATACATAGCAGACGGCGGAATTGCCGACAATCTTCCCTCTTCCGTTGCCCGCGATCTGGGAGCCGACATAGTAATCGCCGTTGACGTGAACGACAGCGTCAGGGAAAACGGCCGCGACCCATCTTATCTGGAAACCTTCTCAGGAGTGGCCACCCAGTTCATCATCCTCGTCTCCCAGGGCAATGTCAGGAACGAGCACACCCTCTCGGACTATCTCTTCATCCCCGACACCGGGGATGTCAGCGTCATCGACTTTACCGACGTGGAAAGAATCCTCGAGGTAGGGGAGGAGTGCGTCAGGGAAAATGCACCGCTCTTCGATGAGATTGAAAAAGCCCTTGATGGCTATCTTCCGATGGAAAAGCCCGTCTCATACACCGATATTGATTACTTTACGGTTCATGACATAACTTTGCCTGAGGGCCTTTCCGGTTACGGGAAACTCTTCTCAGCCTTCGAGGGAAGACTTTACGACGAGGAGTTCGTCAGCGAGTTTTCCCGCCTTCTTTCCGCCGTCAGACGGCGGGAGGGCCTCCGTGGCCTTTCCTATGAAGTGAAGGGTGATTCCATCATCGTGAGCGCAAGGGAGTATGAGGAAAAGATAATGAATGCGGGGCTCGGGGCATCTTTCTCTCTTTCCTTCCTCGCCACCTCTGAAACCCCGGGGTACATCTACCTTGATCCGGGAGTGTCCTTTGACTTTTCCTACGGTCCCGGCAGAAGCCGGGTCTCCGGCGCTGCCCGGATAGGGGACGTGAACAGGCTCAGCCTGGGCTGGACGTTCCCCATTACGGGAAGCCTGGACCTCACTCTCAGCGCGGAGGGTGCCTTCGGCTTCATGCAGGTGAAAAGCGCAATGGACTATCCCCACCGCACTCCCACCCAGGACGGAAGCCTTATGGCAGGCGCCTCCTTAACATCCTTCTTCTCAGGGGAGAGGAGACTTGATTTTTCACTCTCGGCCGAGATCGTCTCCCTCGATCTCTTCTCAGATGCCGGAGACCAGATCAGAAGTGTTTCCGCTTCTCTTTTCTACAGGACTGAGAACCCGCTTTACTCCGGCGCTCTGATGCTCTC
>JALEVV010000040.1 GCA_022788185.1 Spirochaetales bacterium
GTCAGGTTCAAGGCCCTGACCGGGCTTGATCCAAGACCTGATATAATGAAATTAGTAGGAAAAAAATAATTCTCTGAATTTGCTCAAAAACCTCGTTTGAAGCTCTCAAACGGGGTTTTTTCAGATTTCACGCTATCTCAAGTCCTAAAGTCGGGAGGTGTATCTATAAACAACATAAAGAAAAGTTTGGATATTTCAGATTACAAAGTCCGAAAATGTGTGGAGTCGTTAGATGGAAGACACTTGGTGCGAAAAGAGGGAAATGGGCCTTCAACTAGATATTTTGTTGGGTTTGAGAGCATTGAATTTCTGACACAGCTTCAAATTATGATGGATAGTTTGAAAAAGCAGATGGTATAAAGATTCCTCATCTTTTGAATATCTTTTGGGTATCTTTTGAAAAACAGGGAAACAAAGGGAAATTCAACGTCCAGGACAAGAATTACAAGAGAAAATGCCCAAAAATATCTTTTGATTATCTTTTGAATGCATTGTTCTCGGTACTATCTGTTTTGAAATGGAAGAGAGTGATTTCGAGAAAGTAGATATCGAGAGTAGTAGGCACCCCCTGTTTTTACTATTTTTCTACTACTTTTGAGTGTTTAGATATGCCACATCTTGCCTCACTTTGCCGTTCTTCCTAGATTTCCTCTCTTGTGGTAAAGTTGGCATAACTCTTCATAACAACGCAAATTGAGGTAAATCATGTCCGTCACCAAAGTCATCTTCGTCTGCCATGGCAATATTTGTCGTTCACCCATGGCTGAGTTTGTTTTCAATGACATGGTCAGGAAGCTTGGTCTTGAGGGTAAATACCATGCCGATTCTGCTGCAACCAGCAGTGAGGAGATCGGGAATCCTGTATATCCTCCGGTGAGACAGCTGCTTGCCTCAAAGGGCATCAGCACTAAGGGAAAGACCGCCCGCCGAATCAGGAAGGATGATTACGGTACTTACGATCTCATAATCGGCATGGACAGTGCCAACATGAGGAACCTGAGGTACTTCTTTGATGACAGGGAAGGCAAAATACATTCACTTTTATCTTATGCCGGAAGCAGCCGTGACATTTCTGATCCCTGGTACACCGATGATTTCGAGACCTGCTACAGTGATGTGCTTGAGGGGGTAACTGCTCTGATAAAGAGTCTTGAAAACGCTGAATGAGTCATAGGCGGACAATCATGCAAGGCCATTAAGGTATTCTTCAACGTTGATGTATTCGATACCTTCCGTCTGCATGGTTGCACCCCTGTAAATGACACATTTCCTCGTAACAGTGCCGTATCGGAACTCCGCCGCATTGCATTTTGCCTCATCCTTCAGGTGCCGGTATTGTTCCGGAACTGCTTTTGTGCTGTGTTTGATTTCAAAAATCTCACACGTGACCTCTTCCGGGTCCACGATCACCATGTCAAATTCACCAATACTGAACTTAAGCGTGAAGACCTCCTTATCCGGCATGGCTGCCTGAGTTTCCAAGAGGACGATTTCTTCCATCATGCGTCCTCTTATCTCATCCAGTATACGGTCGGTTATGCGTTTTCTGTCATGAGCTGAAATGCTCTGGAAACTGATGTCCTTCATCAGTTCCCGTATCAGGGCTCCCGCCTGAGAATATCTGAGCCCGGGCTGGGAGATGACTGTTCTGTACAGCCTGCCTTCAGAGGGAGGGATTGTCTCCACCGGTATGTCCACGGTCAGATCAAGAAGATCCAGGTATTCCTTTATTTCCGTTCTGTGTGCATCGCTGACAGTGACTTTCCGTTCTGCCATATTAAGGATATTAAGGGACTCTTTAAGGGCTTTGGTGAAAGCCTCCTTATCAATGTGGTCGAGTACGTCTGTCGGTTCGGTTCGGTCCATTCTGAGGTTACGTGCTGACAGTCCCAGGTCATGGGAAACAAAGTCCCTCTCAAGTACTTCAATGGTGAAACGATGGTTGATGTCCTCAACAACCCTGTTGATAGCACTGGTCAGTTCGTTATGCTCATACAGCTCCTGCAGATGTCTGAAGTGACCGGAATCCTTATAGTTTCTGAGGGAGTGCTGTATATTTCCTGCAATGGCACTATCGATGTATTCATCCGTTCCTTTTTCCGAAGAGAAGGTCGAGCTGATATTATAGTGTATTCCTCCAATACTCATCGTACCACCATAGCGGATATATTCTTCTATTCCTTTCACTCCCAGAATGTTTTCAAATTCCCTGTAAGGAATGAATGTCGTGTGCAAAAGCTTGCATCTGTCATACAATTGGTCATCTGCGGAAAACAGGAATCCCAGTGAATCCGTTCCGGACAGTACAATCTTCATCCCACAGGCTGCGAATATATCGGAAAACAGGGCAGCTCCTTCGATAAAATCATCAAGAAGCGTGACTTCATCGAGGAAAACATATTCAAATTCGTTCTTCTGAAGCAGTTTCATGTCTGAATTTACGTCAGCCAGGGTGTCCCCGTGAGAGACCTGAATGAATGCTGTTTTTGCAAACCTGTCAGATCTCAGCCCTGCTATTGCCTGCTGGATCATTGTGGTCTTGCCGGTCCTCCTCAAACCAAAAAGGACGAATACCCTGCTTTGATCATCTGCTGTCAGATATGATTCAAGTTGCTTCAGGCATGGGCGGCTTTTCAGGCGTGTAGCTTTACTTACAAAAGATCTTAATGTGTCACCGGTGAGTATATTGAGTCTGAATTCCGGTTGATTCTTTTCCTTTGCTTTTCCGGTTGAGGACAGGGCTTTTGCCTCTTTCAGTTTCTTCTGGAGCTCTTTCCGCTCTGCAATTTTCCCAGCCATGACAATTGCGGTATCGTCATCAAGGTACTTACTCTTCTTTTTCCCTTCTTCCGTCCACTGGTGGTACAGCCGTATTTTTCCATTTATGTTTTTTCTGGATATATAACCCTTCGGAAGCTCTGCTATTTCAGCTTCCAGTCTTTCAATTGTTGCCTTGGTATTATCCATTTCCAGTCTCCTGCCTATAACCCCATTATAACCCCTTTTTGAAAATATTAAAGGGGTTATTGATTGCTATCGGTGAACAGCTCCTTTTTGATGACAGGGAAGGCATAATCCATTCACTTTTATCTTATGCCGGAAGTTCTCGGATCCTTGGTACCCGATGATTTCGAGACGTGCCATTGATGGAGTCACGTCCCTGATAAAGAGTCTGGAAACAGTCTGATCATCATCGGCCGGCCCAGGACTGTTTCAGGATATCCGGCATGAGCCTGTACTTGTAGTAACCCATTTTCTCAGGATTCAGATCGTTCTTTCCAATGATCCATTCGACGGTGTTTCCCAGACAGCCGGGCTTATCACTTTTCCAGGATGTCCTGCATCCGTCCTGCCAGCTCTTCAGGTGTTTCCCGGCAGCCGTTCATCAGCCAGAGCAGGAATACGTTGTAAATCCCGCCTGAGAGAAAATATGATTTGTATTCATCATATACATCGCTGTAAGTTCTCAGGAAGCATCGGTCTTGATCTGACTCCTGCCATGATAGAGCAGGCAAGGAAAAAGAATCTGAAAAACAGCACCTTCGTAGTGGGAGACTGCGAGAATTTACCCTTTGAAGCTGATTCCTTCGATGCCATTATCTGTTCCATGAGTTTCCACCACTATCCTGATTCCCAGGCCTTTTTCAACAGCGTGAAACGATGCCTTCGTCCCGGAGGACGCCTGATACTGAGGGATGTGACCAGTGACAGCCGAGTCATCCGCTGGGTCGTAAACCATATTGAGATCCCATTGGCCAATAAAATCGGTCATGGGGATGTGGTCATGGCGACGCGCGAAACCGTCTTCGACTGCGCTGAAAGGGCAGGACTGAAGGTGGAACGTTTTGAGATCCGGAAAGGCATGCGCCTCCATGCGGTGATAAGGAAATGATAAGCTTCCTAAGTGAGATCTGCCCTTCTTGCCGCATCCTTTTCGATCCACTCGTCAAGGGAAAGGGGCGTGTAACCTGAGAACATGCAGAAGCAGTTTATCATCCTGAAGGGAGTGAACACACCTTCCTCACACCCCTTTGCCGGGCGCTTCTGCTGCTCGCCGAGCTTTATGAAGTCATTGATCAGCTTCTCGTCAAAGGAGTTGTGGACATGGCCGTAGAGCATGTATGTGTCTTTCCTGAACTGACCGTTGTAGAACATGATGGGGTAGTGGGACAGGATGACCTTCCTCCCGTCATCGCTTATTTCCTTATAGGGAACCACCTCCCTGAAGCGGTTTGAGGTAAAGGCGGTCTTTCTCACGAAGCTGTCATGGTTGCCTGTAATAAGGGTGATCTTTCCCTTAAGGCGGTTCAGAACCTTCGTGGTCTCCTCGACTCCTCCGAAGGAGAAGTCCCCTAGGACAAATACCTCATCTCTGCCATGTACCCGGTCATTCCACTTCGCGATCATGAATTCATTCATGTCATTTACCGTGGGAAACGGACGCATGTCCATGTTGGTAAGAAGGGATTCATGGAAAAAGTGGAGGTCTGAGATATAAAGCTTCATAATTTGATGATACCAACATGTCATGTAGTTGTCATCTTTGATGGTGTATTATGTTGCCATGCATTTCGTTAATGTTAAGGGTATATTGTCAGCTTCCTCGGGCATGAACCTCTACAGAGGGTGCCAGCATGGGTGCATCTACTGCGATTCCCGCAGCAGGGTGTACGGTATGGATCATGATTTTGAGGATGTGTGCGTCAAGGAGAATGCCATCGACCTGCTTGATGAAGCCCTGTCCCGGAAGCGGAGGCCGTGCATGGTGGCAATGGGATCGATGTGTGATCCTTATATGCCGCTGGAAGCGGAAGTCGGAATGACACGGCGTGCCCTTGAAGCCGTGCTCAGGCATGGATTCGGCTGCACTCTGATCACAAAATCGCCTACCGTTCTCCGGGACCTGGATGTGATAAAGGAAATAAACCGAAGGACGAAGTGCGTGATTCAGATGACTCTGACGACCGCCGATGATTCCCTTTGCCGGGTTATTGAGCCTGGGGTGGCGGTTACGTCTGAAAGGGTCAATGCACTGAATGTGCTGCACTCTGAGGGTATTCCCACCGTGGTCTGGCTCTCCCCGATCCTTCCCTTCATCAATGACACTGCTGAAAACATAAGCTCAATTGTCAGGATGTGTAATGACGCTGGGGTGAAGGGGATTATCTGCTTCGGAATGGGACTGACCCTCCGGGAGGGAAACAGGGAGTACTTTTATAAAAGTCTCGATGAATCCTTTCCTGGACTCAGGGAAAGGTATGAGAAGGTATACGGGAACCGGTATGTGGTCTCCTCACCTGCCGAAAGGGCACTTATGAAGCTTTTCCACTCGATGTGTTCCCGTTACGGCATGATGCACGACAATGATGATATCTTCTCATACCTCAGGGAGTTTCCCGATTTTCAGCCGTCACTTTTCTGAGAGGCAGTATGCCATCTCGGCATCATGGCCGGAGACGAAGTCTTCGATCGTGCGTTCAATTAAGATATCGGGCCTGATGGGGCCGTCATATTTCCGGCTCATGCGGAAGTACTTAGTGGAGTAATATACCTCCCATCCGGAGTCGGGCAGGGTGAATGACCTGAGCTCCCCGAAGTGGTTTATACTCCCTCCGGTGGGGCTTCCCACCAGGCGGAAGCCTGCATCATCCTTAAGGGAGACTGCATTGAGAATCGCACTGGAGAAGGTATTTTCCCCGATGAGGCAGTATTTGCCGCACTTCTGCTTCTTCAACACCTTGATGATGGGGTCGAAGAGGGCGGAGTTTCCACCTCCGTTGTACCTGAGATCAACGATGATCCTTTCAGGCTTCACCTCTTTGATGGTCTTCTTAATCTCTTCCGTGAACTCCTTTATCGGGTATGACGGGTCCTCAGAGCATGTATTGTAGGAGATGAGTATGGCTTTGTTTCCGAGATCCCTTACCGCATAGTATCCCTGATGGATGTACTCGGGATAGGCCTTAACAGCACTTACCAGTTCTCCGCTTCTCAGCGTCATGGCATCCATGGGCTCAAGCAGGGCCTCCGTGCCGTCACTGAAGGTGAGTCTGACAGGGGATGTCTTATCCCCGGCTGCCCCGATGAAGCAGAGGAATGCCGTGTTGTTGAGCTGACCTCCGAGCCAGAGTCTCAGATAGACCTCATTGTCATGGGGAACTGCTGAGGCACCTCTTTTGACTGCTTCCGATACGGACATGTCGTTTATGCGTATGACTTCCTTCGCCAGCAGGGATGCATATTCGGCCCTTCCGGAGACGCCGTAGAGCTTTTCCCCGATGAAGTTCAGCTGGATGGGTATGTAGAGGAAGTGCTGCCAGATGTCCTGGGAGGAAAGGGAGGTGTGGGAATCGTGGGAGAGGGCCAGGTAGGAAGAGAGTGTGAAGTAGAATTCCGCTTCATCCATTTCATCCACGTTCCGGGAGAGCTCATTATATTTTGTGTCAGCATCAGCTTTGCTGACACTGTTGTAAAAGTCCTTATGGAGGGAAGCGATCGTGTTTTTTCATGTACTCAAAGTCCGATGACCTTGAGGCCATAAGGGAGGAGAGGTAAATGAAAATAAATAGTATGGATAATGCAATTCTTTTCATTTGGCCAGTATAGCACAGATAAGGATTTTGTTGTATTTTGGATAAATATGAGGATAACACTAAAAAATCTCAAAAGGGATTACGGCACTCTCCATGCGGTGCAGGACGTGTCGCTTTCAATTCCTTCCAACAGGATATACGGAATTATCGGACGCTCTGGTGCTGGAAAGTCCACGCTTGTGCGTCTCATAAGCATGCTTGAGAAACCGGACAGCGGTGAAGTCTGGTACGACGATGACAGGGTGGATAACCTCTCAAAGGAAGAGCAGATCCAGCGAAGGAGAAGGATCGGAATGATCTTCCAGAACTTCAATCTCTTCAGCAGCCGCAATGCACTGGAGAACATCGCATACCCGATGGAAATCTGCCACATGGACAAGGCCTATATCAGGCAGAGAAGTGAGGAGCTTCTCAAGCTCGTAGGCCTGGAGGGCAGGGAAAAGGCTCCCATTTCCACCCTTTCAGGCGGACAGAAGCAGCGCGTTGCGATCGCGCGTGCCCTTGCCGTCAAGCCGGATATCCTCTTCTGTGATGAGGCCACAAGTGCCCTTGACCCGCAGACGACCAGGGCCATACTTGCCCTGATCAAGGAAATTCAGAAGAAGATGAATCTCACCGTCGTAATGATCACCCATCAGATGGAGGTCGTGCGCGATGCCTGTGATTACGTCGCGGTGCTCGACAGCGGCCGCGTCGTTGAGGAAGGTGCGGTGAGCGAGGTCTTCGCCTCCCCGAACTCCGATGTGACCAAGGACTTTCTTTCCTCCGTCACCAGTGTCAGGGAGTCCGTCGTCAGATGGTCCGACTATCCCGGCCACTACACACTGCGCTTCCGCGGCAATGCGACTGACAGTCCCGTCATCAGCAGCGTGACCAGGGAAACCGGTGCTCTTTTCAACATCCGTGCCGCCGGTGTTCAGACCGTCAACGGCGAGGATATGGGCATGATGGTCCTTGATATCGGACCTGATGAGGCTACTGCCGCAAAGGCGGTGAAGAGACTCCGTGAAAACGGCATCATTGTGGAGGAAGAGAGATGAGCCAGATGTGGAAACTTGTATTTGAGGCAACCGGAGAGACCCTCGTAATGGTCTTCTTCTCAACGCTTTTCTCCCTTATTCTGGGACTTCCACTTGGAGTCCTTCTCCATGTAACCTCCTCTGAGGAGCAGGGAGGAATCATTCCCCAGCCGATCTTCAACAGCGTGCTGGGAAGGATCGTGAACGTGCTCAGAAGCTTTCCCTTCATCATCCTGATGATCCTCCTGATCCCGCTTTCACGTCTCATTGTGGGCACCAGTATCGGTACCAAGGCCACTATAGTGCCGCTTTCCATAGCAGCCGCACCCTTTGTGGCCAGGATTATCGAGTCTGCTCTCAAGGAGGTTGATCCGGGAGTGGTTCAGGCCGCAAAGGCCATGGGCTCCACCAATTGGCAGATCATCCTGAAGGTCCTCATTCCTGAGGCAATGCCCTCCCTCGTATCGGGCGTCACCCTTACCATCATCAACCTTATCGGTTACTCCGCAATGGCCGGTGCAATCGGCGGTGGCGGGCTCGGTGACCTGGCAATCCGTTACGGTTATCAGAGATTCCGTCCCTCGTACATGGTCGCCGCCGTGCTTGTAATCCTCATCCTTGTCGAGGTCATCCAGATCATCGGTAACAGGCTTTCGGCAAATCTCCTTGCCTCAAGATGAGAAAGGATTTCCGAGAGGCGCTGCGGGAAGTCAGGAAGTGGAAGCCCGTCAGGGACATTTTCCCTTCCGCCGGACAGCGCATAGAGGTTATGGTTACCGGGAAGGAGCTCTTCAGTGAGATTAACTCCAGGGTTCCCAGCCCCGATGTCATCGATTATCTCAGGGAAATCTCATCAAATCTTCCCAGAATGTCGGAGATGACGATCGTCGTCGATGATGAAGTCGATTTTGACAGGGTCGTGAGGACGTACAGGAGCTATATAGCCTTTTCCCTGAAACGTTCAATCAGTGAGCTTAGGTCCCTTACCGTAAAGATTCTGTCCTTCCTGGGAGTGGGGGCCGCACTGCTCGTCACATCCTACTTTCTCGAGGGGCTGACCAGCCGTGTGGTTTACGATGCGGTTAACATTATCGGAGGCTTTTCGGTCTGGGAAGCAGCCGATACCTTCGTCTTTGCAAGGGCCGAAAAACGCCGTGACGTGATAGCTGCCCTCAGGCTTTATCACGCCGAATGGAAGACGAGAGACATCAGCTGAAATATAATAAATCTTTATGTTACAAAATATAAACATCCTCCGGCTGGGGATGTTTTCTTTTACCCTGATTTCGGTAGGATGAATACTCTTTGCATAAAAATAATAAATTTTGCATACAGGTACTTGAAAAAAGTGATATTTGCGGCTAATCTTGAGCCATACTTCATGGAAAAGGAGAAAGACGTATATGACAGCTAATGTTTCATGTTTCATCACAATGATGTCTTCTTCCATGATGATGCCCTGTCGGGCATAGTACTTTATAATCTCAACACTTCCATATAATTTACCGGAAAAGGAAAAATGCCTCAGGGCATATCACAATCACACACTCTCTTCCTATGAGGAAGATCACATAAACAGGAGTTTTACATCATGAAAAAGTTTTTTGCAGTTCTTACAGTCGTGCTTTTCGCACTCACATCGGTTTTCGCAGCAGGTGCCAAGGAAGCTTCCGCAGCAACCAACGTCATTAAGGTAGGTGCCACACCCGATCCCCATGCGATCCTTCTCAACCTTGTCGTTGATAATCTGGCAGCTGAGGGATACAAGCTTGAGGTCATTGAGTTCACTGACTATGTCACACCCAACGATGCACTTGAAAGCGGTGAGATCGATGCCAACTACTTCCAGCACATTCCTTACCTTGAGTCATTCAATACCGAGCATGGTTATCACCTTGTGAATGCGGGCGGTATCCACGTTGAGCCTCTCGCCCTCTACTCAAAGAAGGTTGCAGCCCTTGCTGATCTCAAGGACGGCGCAACAATCGCAATTCCCAATGACCCGACAAACGAAGGCAGGGCACTTCTTCTCCTCCAGTCCGCAGGTCTCATCAAGCTTTCAGACGCCAGCGGCCTTGAGGCAACTCCCGCAGACATCACTTCCAACCCCAAGGGCCTGAAGTTCAGGGAAATCGAGGCAGCAACCCTTCCCAGAATCCTTGAGGATGTCGACGGTGCGGTCATCAACGGTAACTACGCAATTCCTGCAGGCCTCATCGCAACCCGCGATGGTCTCTTCGTTGAAGGTGCTGACAGCCCGTACGTTAACGTCATCGCAGTCAAGGCAGGTAACGAGAACAATGCAGGTATCCAGGCTCTCGTAAAGGCTCTCAAGAGCGATGAAGTTGCAGCATACGTCAGCGAACACTATCCCAACGGTGAAGTCGTTCTCGTAGACTGAGCATAAAGTTCCCCTATGATACTGGAGGGTCGGTCCGTCGGATCGGCCCTCCTTCTTACGTAAGGCGGGCATATGCATATTTTTCCCCGTTACTCCCCACTTTCTGCCCCGGAAAGGTAAACCATTTTCCGTTCTTTAACTATTATATAAGGATATGGACATATTCATGATAATCATACTCCTCTGTCTCGTGATCAACCTGATGATGTTCATCATCATCCTGAAAAAGACATCAGGCCGGGGCAGTGAGAGAAGGGAGCTTCTGGAGCTCGAGCGGGAACACAACGAGGAGCTCGGTGCGTTCAGAACCTCCATTACCGAGAGCTTTGATAAGCTCAATGAAAGAAACAGTGCGCTCACTGACAGGGTAAACAGGACCCTGTATGAGGTCACATCCAACATGACCCGGCTTACCGAGTCGGTTCAGGTCAGCATGGAAGCGCTCAGAAGGGAGAACACCTCCCAGCTGGACAGCATGCGGAAGGTGGTTGATGAGAAGCTTCAGGAAACCCTGGAAAACAGAATCTCGAAGTCCTTCGAGCAGGTGCAGCGTCAGCTGGAGGCGGTCTATAAGGGCCTTGGCGAGATGCAGAACCTGGCCAAGAACGTCGGCGATCTTTCCCGTCTCTTTACCAACGTGAAGAGCAGGGGTATCTGGGGAGAGGTTCAGGCCGAGGCGATAATAAGTGAAATACTCCCGCCCGAGCAGTATGAGAAGAACTTCCGGGCAAAGGAAAGAAGCAGTGAGGTCGTGGAGTTCGCCATAAAGCTTCCTGGGAAAAAGGATGGGGAGGCTTGCTATCTGCCCATCGATTCCAAGTTTCCCAGGGAGGACTATGAAAACTATGTTAAGGCATCGGAAGCCTCTGATACCGAGGGCATGAAGTACTATCAGGGGCAGATGAAGAACAGAGTGCTTTCGGAGGCAAAGGACATTGCCACAAAATACATAAATCCTCCCCGCACCACCGATTTCGCAATCCTCTTCCTGCCCACGGAGAGTCTCTATGCCGAGATTCAGTCCGTACCGGGCTTTACCGATGAGCTTCAGACGAAGTACCGGGTGACGGTTGCCGGTCCCACTACACTGTCGGCACTCATCAACAGCCTCCAGATGGGCTTCAGGACACTTGCAGTCGAGAAGCGCAGTCATGAGGTGTGGAAGCTCTTTGCCTCCATGAAGAAGCAGTTCACGCTCTTCGCTGACTCAGTAGACAAGGCAGTGAACAGCATTGACAGTGCATCCAACAGACTTTCGGACGTTTCGAAGAGGACTCAGAAGCTCAGTCAGAAGCTCGGGAGCATCGAGCTTCCCGCCGAAGATGCCCAGGATGAGCCTCTTATGATTGAATAATGCATATTTATGCATAAAATATTGACGTTTTTTGCATTAATAACTATATTTTCTCCATAAGAGGTGTATTTTTATGAGATTAAAGGGCCGCAGTTTTCTTACATTGAAGGATTATTCCAAGGAAGAGATTCTCTATCTGATCTCTCTTGCAGAACAGCTTAAGAAAAAGAAGCGTGCGAAGCCCTGTGACCCCGGTGTCATGGGCCGTCTGCTCTCAGGCAAGAACATAGTACTGCTTTTTGACAAGACCAGTACCCGCACTCGCTGTTCATTTGAAGTCGCCGCATATGATGAAGGCGCCGGCGTCACGTTCCTGACAAACTCCCAGATGGGAAAGAAGGAGTCCCTTGAGGATACCGCTAAGGTACTTGGCCGCCTCTATGACGGTATCGAGTACAGAGGCTTTGAACATAAGGTGGTTGAGGATCTGGCTGAATACTCCGGTGTTCCCGTATGGAACGGCCTTACCGATGATGACCATCCCACTCAGGTGCTAGCGGACTTCATGACCGCCAGGGAGCACCTGAATAAGCCCCTTGACAGAATGAAGCTCGTGTTTGTCGGTGACGGAAGGAACAATGTCGCCAATGCGCTCTTCATCGGTGCCACCAAGGTTGGAATGGACTTCGCCATTGCCGCTCCGGAAAGCCTTTTCCCCGCAAAGGAGCTGGTCGATGAGTGCATGGGTTTTGCCAGCCAGAGCGGATCTAAGGTCACGATTACCTCCGATGTCGATGAGGCAGTCAGGGGTGCGGACATCATCTACACCGATATCTGGTGCTCGATGGGTGAAGAGGACAAGATGGCAGAGCGCATAGGTCTCCTTAAGCCCTATCAGGTAAACAGTGAGCTGATGGCAAAGACAGGTAACCCGGATTGCATCTTCGAGCACTGTCTTCCCTCCTTCCATGACCTCAACACGACCACTGCCCAGATGGTTAAGGAGAAGTTCGGCCTTGACGAGATGGAAGTGACCGATGAGGTTTTCAGAAGCGAAAACAGCGTCGTTTTCGATGAAGCCGAGAACAGAATGCATACGATAAAGGCGGTAATGGTCGCAACCATTTCCGATTCCCTCAGATACTGATATCAGGGTGAAAAACGGTGAAAGAGGCTCATTTGGGGCCTCTATTCGTTTATGTTTCTTGCTTTCCTGACGGGAAAAATGCTAAAGAAAGTTCATGAATGAACCTGTTGCCGTAAAAATTGATCAATCACCCACGGGGCAGAGCCCCGGGGGTTGGCGGATAGCCGGCCCTGATTGATTAGCCCTAGTGCCTCGTGCACTACGTTACGCCGGAATATACAGGCACCATGGGACGTCGTCCTAATCCCATGCTCTGCGGTCCGAGGTTAAACAGTCCCGATGGGTAGGGACAGTGCCCAGGACACCAAACCCGGCGATAACATCGGCGAAGGACTACGGGGAGTGAGACCCCGTCACTGCAGCGGAAGCAGGCCTTAAAGGCGTTTCATCCGCTTCGTTTTCCGACGACGTGACCGCCGTAAATACGAACCGTATCGTCACACCACCCGTAGGAGGACAGATGCATGGTATACGTACAGTCAGTTGACGGCGCACCGCTGATGCCGTGCACTGAAGCGAAGGCACGCCGCCTTCTGAAGCAGCACCGCGCCCGTCGCGTGAGGAACACTCCCTTCACGATTCGCCTTAAGTCCGTCGTCGACGGACACGTACAGCCGGTGTCATTGGGTGTGGACCCCGTCTACCGCCACATAGGCCTGTCGGCCACAACGGACAGCCGCGTCCTGTTCAAGGCCGTCGCAGAATGCCGCACCGACATACCGAAGCTGATGGAGAAGCGCCTGATACTGCGACGTTCACGCCGTAACCGAAAGACACGCCACAGGGAGCCGCGTTTCGACAACCGCGTACGCTCAAAGCACCGCGGCTGGCTTGCACCGTCCGTGGAGCAGCGTATCGGATACCATATTCATCTGATCGGCTTCGTGTGCAGACTGCTTCCTGTATCACGTATAGTGGTTGAGGAAGCCAGGTTCGACATACACAGGATCCAGAATCCGGATGTCGAGGGCGTCGGGTATCAGCAGGGGCCACAGTACGGGTTCGACAACGTCAAGGAGTATGTCAGGTGGCGTGACGGGTTCAAGTGCCAGCATTGCTATCATAAAGGTGGTTCTGACACAAAGTTGGAAGTACACCACGTCATACAACGTAAGGACGGAGGTTCCGACAGACCCGACAACCTGGTGACGCTCTGCCACGACTGCCACGCAGCACTGCACAGAGGCGAATTCACGCTCCGGAAACCCAAGGGTGGATATAAGGCCCCGACGTTCATGGGAGTGATGCGCATCAAGCTGGTGGAACACCTTAAGGCTGGCTACGGCGACATGGTCCACACCACGTTCGGCTACATCACCCGTATCGGACGTAAGGCGGCAGGACTGACCAAGGACCACAATACCGACGCCAGGGCCATATCCGGAAATGCGGAAGCAAAGCCTGACGACGCTGTATGGCGTATAGCGAAACACCGCTGCCACAACCGCAGGCTGCACCGCGAAGTACCGGCAAAGCACGGCAGGCGCCAGGCGGCACAGGCGGCGCGCAGGGTATTAGGGTTCGGCCTGCACGACAGGGTCGTTGCCCTGGGAAGCGGACAGACATGTCGGGTATCCGGTCTTAGAACCAGCGGATATTTTGCTTTGCGTACGCTGAATGACAACACGCTGCTCAACCTGAACTGCAGCAGGCTGAGA
>JALEVV010000042.1 GCA_022788185.1 Spirochaetales bacterium
AAGCTGAACTTATGGTAGGCTGGGAACCAGCCGAACCAAACGCTTGTGGACACCATGTAAGACCTGCTTGCACCCTGTTGTGTAATCAGGCAGTGGTGAGTGAAGCAAGAAGCTCGGTAACTTGTTGCCGAGTAGTTCACGGAAGGATTTTATCCAGACTCTTTCCTTTTGCAAGGTCATCGATCAGCTTGTCGAGTATTCTTATATCCTTATATAAAGGGTCTTCTATCTCAGCAAGCTTCACACCGCATACGCTTCCCTTTATTAAGGCACGCTTTTCGTTCATGCAGGGAGCACCCGTGAAGAACTCCTTCATTGAGAGCTCCCCCTGGCTCTCACGCCGGACATCCTCAGGGGAATAACCGGTAAGCCAGGAAATGCATGCGATGACCTCATCCTCACTTCTTTCCTTTCTCACCGCCTTGGCAACGAGAAGACCGTATATTTTGGAAAATTTATAAGCAAATACTTTATCCATAAATACTGAAAGGCCTCCCGCACGGGGAGGCCGTAATGTAATCAGAAGTTGGTCGGAACGTAACCGCCGAGGAGCTTCGGAATGATGAGGCTGATCTGGGGTATGAAGGATACCATCAGGAGAGCCAGGATCATACAGCCGTAGAACGGGAGGGTTGCCTTTACGACCTTTTCCATCGGAGTCTTTCCGACTGCGGAGCCGATGAAGAGAACGGCACCAACAGGAGGTGTGAGAAGACCGATACCGCAGTTGAGAACGACCATGATACCGAACTGGATCGGATCAAGACCGCAGATGCCTGTTGCGATAGGGAGCAGGATCGGGGTTGCGATCAGGATGATCGGAGCCATGTCCATGATACAGCCGAGAACGAGAAGGATCAGGTTCAGGAGCAGGATCAGGACGATCCTGTTGCTTGTAAGCGATGTGATCGCTGCAGCTGCCATGTCAGGAACATGGAGTGTGGTCAGGCAGTAACCGAATACGGAAGAGGTTGCGATGAGGATGAGGACGATCGCAAGAGTGTTGATACAGTCTTCGAGAACTCTCCATACACCCTTCCAGTCAAGACCCTTATAGATAAAGACTGAAACGATGAGTGAGTAGATTACCGCGATTGCAGCTGATTCCGTTGCGGTGAAGAGACCGCCTACGACACCGACGACTACGATGATGACTGCGGCAAGTGCCCAGAAGGACTGTGCGAACTGCTTGATGAAGACCTTAAGGCTGAAGCTGTCTCCCTTGGGATAGTTTCTCTTCATGGAGATGATGTACGAGCCGATCATCAGGGTTACGGCAAGCAGTGCCGCGGGGAGGTAACCGGCAAGGAAGAGGCTTCCGACCGAAATACCGCCTGCAGTGGTTGCGTAGATGACCATGTTATGTGAAGGAGGTACGAGAAGACCTTCACAGGATGATGTGATCGTTACGGCAGTTGAGAAGTCCGCATCATATCCTTCATCGACCATCATCGGGATCAGGATTGATCCGAGGGATGCGGTATCAGCTGAAGCTGAACCGGAGATACCGCCGAAGAAGTAGGAAGCGACGATGTTAACCTGGGCAAGTCCGCCTCTCATCCAGCCTACGCAGGAGTTTGCAAGGGCGATGAGCTTGTCGGAAATACCGCCTGAGCCCATGAGGACACCCATGGTGATGAAGAACGGAACGGCCATCAGCGAGAACGATGAGATACCCTTGACCATGAGGCGGCAGACATCGTTGAGGCTGTTTCCCTGTACGAGCATGCAGAAGACTGAAGAAAGGCCTACCGCATAGGCAATCGGGAAGCGAAGGAAGATCATCACGAAGAATGATCCGAGGAGCACGAGAATAGCAAGTGACTGGGTATCCATTATTTCTCCTCCTTTATGAAGAATGCCTTGATGTCATTGTAGATTGCCTCAAGCTCGAAGATGATCATGGCAAAACCGGCAAGGGGTACGGGGAAGTACATCCAGAAGCGGCTGAGCCAGGTGATGGAGACGTAGAAGCCGCGGCTTCCGAGGGTTGTGGTATATCTCCAGCCAACGAACAGCATGACGAATCCGAGGGCAAGTACGGCAATGTCGGCCATAACATCAAGCACCTTGAGTGCTGTCTTGGGAATGTATCTGTCAAAAGCGGTCATTCTGATGTGGGCCCCGCGCCTGATTGCGAGCGCAGCGGAAAGAACGGCCATGTATGACATACAGGTAAGAACTACTTCCTCAGTCCATGCAGGGTCGTGCAGGAACGGGATGTAGGGTCCGAGCAGTCTTCCGGCGACTGCATAGGATGTGATGAGAATGTCGGCGATGAGCAGGATCTTACAGATGAAAAGAACAACTCTGTAGGTCCAGTCGTATGCCGGCCTGATCTTATCCATCACTGTAAAGAATTTTGGCATTGTGTTTCTCCTTTTATCAAGGAATGGCGCGGCATTGACCGCGCCTGATTGAACTGTAAGCGTTTAAGGACTATTTGAGATCCTTGATCTTCTGGTAGAGAGTTGCATTGGACTTGGTCTGCTCTGAGATGACCTTTGCACATGCATCTGCCCACGGCTGCTTGTCAGTAACTTCAACAATGTTGCAGCCTTCAGCCCTGAGGAGGTCGAGAACCTGGTTCTCCTTATCCGCTGAGATCTGAGCGTTGTAAGCCTGTGTCAGGCGGCCAGCCTCGAGAAGAGCTGCTCTCTGTTCGTCATTGAGCTTGTTCCATGCAGTGTCGGTGATGACAGCCTGGATTGCGCCGAGTGTGTGACCATCAAGGATGAGGGTGTTTGCAACTTCGGGGAAAGCGTTTGATCTGTAGTTAGCGATGGGCTGCTCAGCACCGTCGACAACACCTGTCTGAAGAGCTGAATAGAGTTCGCCGAAGGAAACGACTGTGGGGGATGCGCCGAGGCCCTGAACCATACCGTTCATGACGGGGTCGTTGGATACGCGGAGCTTGAGGCCCTTGAAGTCAGCGAGAGTCTTGACGGGCTTGACTGTGAAGAAGTGTCTGAAGCCCTCTTCACCATAGAAGAGACCTCTGAGGGGAAGACCGATTTCCTGGGGCTCGTTGAGGAACTCAGGAGCGAGATCGGAGTTTGCGAAGTTCCAGAAGTGCTCTCTTGACTCGAATGTGAACGGGATTGAGAGGAGCTTTGACTTCTGAGCGCCATAGCTTGTGAGTGCGAATGCGGAGATTCTGGAGATGTCGACAGATGTACCGCCACCGATCATTGAGTCGAGAACGTCGTTCTCACTTCCGAGAACGCCTGCAGCCTGGATGTCGATGATGACAGAACCGTTTGTGAGCTTCTCAACCTGCTCCTTGAAGTACTGAGCGGTCATACCTACGATTGAATCGAGCGGGTTTACTTCAGCGTAAACGAGCTTGACGGGAGCTGCCTGTTTTGCAGTTGTTGTAGCAGCTGCTGCAGATGTTGTCTGAGTAGCGGCATCCTTCTTTGCACATCCTGTAAGAATAAGAAGTGCAGCTAACATAACCAGTAAAAATTTCTTCATGTTTTTACCCCTTTTAAGTGTGTCATATGGGGATTTTTCCCCACATGGAATCCACCTTAAGGCACCGAAGACGGCGGCGCAAGGGGCAACTTGAAAATTTGAAGAAAAACCAAAAAAAAGTGAAAACGGCTAAATTGAACGGATTTTCGCCAGAAGTTCCTGTTCCTCCGGGCTTCTTTCCTCATAGAGATGGCTTATTTTCTGACGGTACAGCGCCCTTTCCTCCTCACTCACATCGGTTATGACGACGCCGCCTTCAGCCATTTTCTCAAGGGCTTCCTCCTCCGCATCAGTCCAGAGCTTGCGCTCCATAAGGGCGCTTTCCCTTGCACACTCCAGGATAATGTCCAGCAGCTCCGGATCCCTCTCAATGAGCTTGGCACAGGTCTTCTCACTGATAACCTGTATTTCCGGAATTCTGATGTGCTCATCGCGCAGCATGTACTTCGCAATCTCGCTGTGTCCCATCGAGACATATGACGGATAGTTGTTCTCGGCACCGTCGATCCTGAGGGTCTGAAGGGCTGAATAGACATCACTGTATGGTATCTGGATTGTATTTGCACCAATCGCATCTACGACCTCAGCCATGAAGTGCGACTCCTGAACCCTAATGTCCATCCCCTCCAGGGCGG
>JALEVV010000009.1 GCA_022788185.1 Spirochaetales bacterium
GGAGCCTCGATCCAGGCAACGATGTCCTCGGGAGCACCTGCGGCAACTGCGGCATCACGCACGATTCTGGCTGCATCGCATGTGCACTTCTTTGCCCTCGGATGGGGTGAGAAGATGATTGCGTTTCTGGTCTTGAGGGAGATGAGTGCCTTGAAAATCGCGGTACTCGTCGGGTTTGTCGTCGGGATGATTCCGCAGATCACGCCCTTGGGCTCTGCGATCTTCTCATAACCGAAGCCGGTATCTTCCTCGATGATGTCGCAGGTCTTGTCATCCTTATACTTGTGGAAGATGTACTCTGCGGCAAAATGGTTCTTGATTACCTTGTCCTCGACGATGCCCATCCCGGTCTCGGCAACGGCATCCTGTGCAAGGGCGATTCTTGCATTGTTTGCAGCGATGGCGGCTGCACGGAAGATCCTGTCAACCTGCTCCTGGGAGTAGGATGCGTAGATCGTCTGCGCCCTTTTTACCTTTTCAATGAGTTCCTGGAGCTCGTTCTGTCCGGGAAAAGCTTCTGCGATTTCAGCCATTTTCATATTTCTCCTTATGGGTTTAATCGATAAATAATTATATATATGTGGGTGAAAATATAGTCAATAGAAGTAGTGTAAAATCTTTATATGAAACATTTTCCGCGCTTTTTGCGCACTGTTTGAGCATGTAAACCGGAAAACATGGATAATAAATCAATATTATTCACATTAAATTAGCAGTCTGGAATATTATTTCAGGATATATGTAGAATCCTGCACCGAAAATCACAAAATATATGAAGTTAATATGAAAGCAATCACCTCTGAAGTTACCCCCAGTATCAATAAAGGTGAAAGTGCACGGGAAGTTTTTCCCGATGACATGGCAATGCTTCCCGCATCCCTGAGGCTCAGTGCATCCTGCAGTCTCTTAAAGACATTTCCGCCCTTCCTGCCGAAGGCGGAGAGGAAGGCCGCATTGTATGCAAAAACGGATGAGAGGTACTCACCGCCCCTTATGCGAAGGGCCGCAAAGCTCTGGGATACCGCAACGAGCACTATGAGATGGAGGGCCTTGAGCACTCCGTCCTCCAGCGCACCCTTCGTGATGAAGGAAAATAGTACTTCCCCGTTGGGGGATAAAAGGTTGCAGAAGACGACAGCGGCAAAGGTGAATGCATAGTTCAGCCAGAAGACCTTCCTCTTCTGAAGAAGTGAACAGACTGTTGCGATGATGAAGCAGAGCACGAGAGCGGATGCATTGTCAACGAAGAAGGAAAGAAGCGCGAATGCCAGGTGGAGCACGATGAGAAGCATGTCATCATGACGGTTGTCTGTACTGGTCAGCTCAGGGGGAGCAGCACTAAGGGCAAGCCTTCCCGAGAGGAAGGCCGTAACGAGACCGGTTACCTCTGAAACGGGGAGCATGATGATGAGAAGTCTCAGGACTGCATCTCCCAGGAAAAGCGATGCCACGTAGACCTGAGTTACCGTGGAGACGATGGAGGAAACGAGCGAGATCGTGTAAACCGAGATAAACCTTCCCGCCGCCTTATATAATATATACATTATTATACCTGAGGCGAAGGTTGAGGAGAGGGCGATGACGCTGAAGGGGGAGAGCAGTGTTCCCTGGCTTAAGGTTGCCGCCATCCACTTTCCGGCCAGCAGGAGCATGTACTCGGGAAAGGACAGCAGGGGGAGGGCAAAGAGCAGGGGGATGACGGCAAAGCCGTACCGCAGAAACGGCAGCGGGTGGACGACCATGTTCTCGGCCACGGAAAAGAAGAGCGACAGGGCGGTGAGGTAGGCTAGCAGCCTCTTTCTCTCAGAAGGTAACGGCATCGGTCTCTCCTTCCCCCTCGATCTGGATGATCACGTCATTGGGCAGGCACACGAGGCTTTCGGGATAGCGGGAAATACTGCCGCGCATGCATGTGTGGTTGGGACATGGGGATGAGAGGATCCGCACCCTGCCATCCTTTATTTCCACTTCTGTATAGCCCAGAGGCCCCTCAACCTGAAACACCCTGTCCTGGCTCATTGAATATCTGTAGGTCCTGTCCATTGCCCTGACGACAAGGACGGAGCCCTTTTCAGTGCTTCTGAAAAGGGGCAGGATTGAGAGTATGAGTATAACGGGTATGACTATCCAGTCCAGTTTCTTCATGCCTGTTAACTATATCATCTATTCACAAAATCATCCACCTGTCGGTATTTTTGAAGAATATCGAGAAAACCACAGACTTTTGTGGGATTTTTGAGGTGTAATGGGTACTTTATCTGTATTTAAATCCATTCTTCTTTCCCATAACTGATGGTTTTGGTGACAACTCTCCCACCTAAAGGCAGGGAGCTTCCTGAGTCGTATTCTCAAGAACTATTCCTGCTTTCTCGACGTTGGGCTTCTTAGGTGCGTTCGCACGGTCGTCCACCATGTTCGTCTCCACAGGCGTTGATTTCCCGCCGTCCACGGGTATTG
>JALEVV010000037.1 GCA_022788185.1 Spirochaetales bacterium
CGCATTAAAGGAAAAAGGATTCACCGAGCCCACCGACATCCAGAGAGAGTGTATTCCCCTGCTCCTTGAGAACAGGGTCGATGTCATCGGACAGGCTCAGACGGGCACAGGCAAAACGGCCGCCTTTGCCCTTCCCATACTGGAAACAATAGACGAGAACGACAGATCGACGCAGGCTCTTATCCTGGCACCGACCAGGGAGCTGGCGATGCAGGTTGCCGCCGAGATTGAATCACTCAGGGGAGACAGGGACATCAGCGTCGACGCCATCTACGGAGGCGCATCCTACGAAAACCAGTTCAGGAGGCTTAAGAAGGGTCTCCAGATCGTGGTAGGCACTCCCGGAAGGATCCAGGACCACCTGGACAGGGGCACGCTTGATATCTCAAAAATCTCCTTTGCCGTACTGGATGAAGCGGACGAGATGCTCGACATGGGCTTCATCGAGGATATTGAGAAGATTCTCGCATCATCACCTGCGGACAAGAGGATGCTCCTCTTCTCCGCAACCATGCCCGACCCGATCCTGCGCCTCGCAGAGAACTTTATGAGGGACTATCAGGTTGTCAGGATCAAGCGTAAGGACGGCGGTGAGATCCTCACTGAGCAGTACTACTTCGATCTCAGGGAGAGCGACAAGATGGAAGCGCTTTCCCGCATCATAGACATCGCCGATGACTTCTACGGCATTGTTTTCTGCCGTACCAAGGTACAGTGCGAGGAGATCGGAAGAAAGCTCTCCGAGAGAGGATATAACGCGGAGGCACTCCATGGCGATCTCTCACAGAAGCAGAGGGAGATAATCCTCCAGAAGCTCAGGGACCACAAGATAAGCATTCTGGTGGCCACCGACGTGGCAGCCAGAGGAATCGACGTGCAGGAGCTTTCCCACGTCATCAACTTCACGATTCCTCAGGATCCCGAAGTATACATCCACAGGATCGGAAGAACGGGAAGAGCCGGTAAGAAGGGAACCGCCATCACCTTCGTGACGCCCTCTGAAGCACGCAAATTCGGCTTCATCAGAAGGGTCAGCAGGAATGACATTCAGAAAGGCACAATTCCCTCCAGCGCCGAGATTCTGGCAAGGAAGAAGGAAAGAATCCTTTCAAAGGTACAGGAAGCATGCAAGGATCCCTCCCTCGACTACGAGGAAACTGCCATGAAGCTTCTGGAGAGCGAGGATGAGCTCTCCCTCGTCAAGGGACTTCTCAGGCTGCTTTACCGCAACGAGCTGGATAAGAGCCAGTACCACACGATAAAGAGCCTTGAGAAGAAGAAGGATGAGAAGAAACAGGCAAAGGGTGAAAAGACCTTCACGGACGAAGGTCCCGTCAGACTCTTCATCGCAGTGGGCCGCAGGGACGGCTTCACGAAGCGTCTGCTTGCCAATATGATAATAGAGCGCTGCCGCGTCCGCGATGAGGACCTGCAGAACATCGAGGTCATGGAGGATTTCAGCTTCATCAACGTTCCTCCCCAGTATGCCGACCTGATAATCAATGCCTTCAGGACCAGAGGCGAGAAGGGAAAGCCCCTCATCGTCAGGGCCAAGGCTGAGAAGGAAATGGAGTCCAGAAAGCCCTCACGCCCGGCAAGGAAGTCCAATACCCAGACCTCCGTCTCAAGAAGGAGAAGGAAGTGGGAGGATGAAATCCAGCCCTACGGCAGGGATACCCGTGATGACGATGATGACTTCATGCCTTTCAGGAATACGGTGAGGAAGAAGCCCCACGGCAAGTACAACACAGGAGCAAAAAAGAAGAGCAGAAGGTAAAACGAAAGTCCGGCAGTTAAGCCGGACTTCTTATTTATTTCGTGATCGCGAATCTTACTGAGAAGATCCAGTCCTTCTGGAGGGAGTCATATCCCCAGCGGAGTGTCAGCGGGAACTTCTGCAGGCCTATCAGGGAGAGCAGGAACTGCAGCTCGGCACCGGTGCTTATGGCAGGTGTCGGTCCGTTGTAGAAGAGCAGGTCACAGTAGATGCTGAGTTCAAGATATTCAGCCATGAGAAGCTCACCGAAGGTAGGACTCTTCGTGAATGCATAACCGAGGGAGAGCGGGAGGACAACCATGTACTGCTGATTAATTCCATGCTCAACCTCATCGTTGAAACGGGAAGTTTCCATGATGCTCTGGTTATTGGTCAAAAAGCCGTCAACCGCATAGATCTGAACTCCGTTGCGTCCGTCCAGGGCGAAACGGGACAGGATACCCAGATCAAGGTAGAAGTTCCAGTGGGGTATGTAGTAAAGCCTTGTTGATGCTCCTATCTGACCGAAGTGCCTCGGGAAGAGGTCCAGACGGTAAGATGAGAGCAGGTACCCGGCCTGGAGATTGACGTTGCATAGATCCGTGTATAGCGTTGACAGAAGGCGCACGCTTAGCAGGTTCTGATCCTTATCCCTGTGATCACCGACCTCGTTATACATCTCATAGGCCTGGTTGAGCTGCAGTGTCAGGAAGCCATTTGTGAAGAACTTCCAGTCAAAGCCTTCCCTGAGATAGAACGAGGGGATGTACCACTCATTGGGGTTATCGAAGGTGAAGGCACCGTACAGCGAGAGCCTCAGACTGTTGACGGGATAGAAGTCCGCACCGACGCTGAGCAGCGGGGATGAGGAAGTGTGCTGGTTATATGTCGCATCAAAAGCACCTCCGACCAGAGCGGAGAGCTCTATCATCTTATACTTCCAGGAATACTCGAACCCGATGTCGAAGTAATCCCTGAGATAGTAGGGATAGTCATTTCCCTGGAAGGAGTAGACACCGAGCGAGATCGTCTGGGTCGGCTCAGTCTGCTCTATTCTGGAGAAGTAGTACTGGTTCTGCCTGATGCGCTCTATGCGTGATTCATAGAGTTCACGCTTTTCCATAATCGCAGGCGTTATTCCATGCTTATAAAGAGCTGCAAGCCTCTCACCCTGCTCTGCCGCACTGTCATATCCGATATCGGCCATTTCCGCAGCGGCGGAGAACTCCATGAAGCTGAACTGCTCCACGGCACAGCGTATCCAGATCATCTCATCCCCGTATTCACGGATGTCGATGGCAGCATTGCGTCTCTTTCCGATATCAAAGGAGCCGTTGATGATCGTAAGCAGGTTCTTAAGGTTGAGATCCTCGTTGTCGTAGAACGTCGTTGAGGCTATGACGGTATCGGAATACTCATAGGCAACCGAGATCGGAGCCAGGGTAATGATGCCTCCGTCAAGCAGCAGGTGTCCCCTGTACTCCTGCGGAGGAAAGTATGCGGGAAGCGCAAAGGATGAGATGAGGATGTCAGCGAAGTCCCCTTCCATTATCCTTATCTCGCGCTTTGTCACGAGATCCTGACAGATGACCATGACAGGAATATCCAGATCCTGTATCTGGACACCCGGACCGACAACTGACTGGACAAGGCCCTTGAAGCCTGTGGGATCAAGGATACCGCCGTTGAGGGGCGCGGTCATCTTGAAGAATGTTGATAGCTCTCCGGACATGATTACGGAGAGAATCTGGTCGGATGACAGACCTGCGGCATACAGCATGCCTATTATTGAGCCCATACTGTTGGATATGATGAAATCAGGCTCGATGCCCTGCTCTTCCATGTAATTCAGTACGCCCAGGTGGGCAAATGCCCTGGCCGACCCACCGGTAAGCACCAGTCCGATGGGATCCCTCTTTCCCTCAGTTCGCTCCAGAATACGTTCCCTGAATCCTTCTTCCCCATAAGAAATGGGAATGTCAGAGTATATGATGTCCCCCGGACTCGTGAATTCATCTGCAGCCAGCGGGAGTAAAGAGAACAATATGATAAGGAGTGATAAAATTACACCTTTTTTCATATTTAAAACCTTACTCCAAACACGTTAAAAGTTCAATTGGAGAAGCCACATCCCAAGACTCATCATTATACGGTTTATCTGACAGCAGGAGAAAGAGTTAACGGAATCTTAATACCACAACATCATCAGCGCCCTAATCTTAGGTAAGAATACTTTCCCCTTGATTCATCCGTTGTTTTCATTGTATTCTTTTTCCGTAATGCCGATATGGCGGAACTGGTAGACGCAGTAGACTCAAAATCTGCCGGAGATTCTCCGTGTCGGTTCGATCCCGACTATCGGCATAAAAAAAACTCAGAATCCCGAAAGGTTCTGAGTTTTTGTTTTATCCGAAGGAAAGGTCCTTACTTACCGAGTGCGATCCTTCCGAGGGCATCTGCCTGAAGGATGGCGTCGTAGAGCTCAATCGGCTGAACATCTCCTGCCAGGTTATGGATCGTCTCTCCGGGTGCACATGCGTTCTTTGCGATCGTAATAATCTGCTCCGGTGTGATTTCCCCGATCTCGGCCAGAGTGACGGGAAGACCGACCTCAAGGCAGAAGGACTGAACATCATCAAACTCCTCCTTGGTCGCTCCTTCAAGTACCAGCTGCACGAGGGTTCCGAAGGCAACGCAGCAGCCGTGGTCGGCGTGCTTTATGCCAAGGGACGTGACACCATTGTAGAAGGAATGAGCGGCAGCACAGTTCACGTTATCCGCACCTACACCTGAGAGGTATACGTTTGCTTCCACGATGTTCTCGAGGGCTGGAGTGACCGCATGTACCTTACATGCCTCGACAGCCTGTTTTCCGTACTCACGCAGTGTATCATAGCAAAGCCTTGCAAGTGCCTGTCCGGCCCTTGTGATGCCTGTTCCCTCCAGGCTTGAGGACTCGGTCCTGATGGAAGCCCTGCCCTCAAAGTAAGTTCCGAGGGCATCACCCATTCCGGCGATAAGGAACTTTACGGGAGCATTCGCGATGATGGTTGTATCGACCATGACGGCATCCGGGTTCGTCGGGTAGAAGAGATATCTGTCAAAGCTGTGGTCGTCGTTGTAAATTACCGAAAGACCGGTACAGGGTGCATCGGTTGCGGCTACTGTCGGCAGGATAACGATGTGCTTTCCGGTGTAATAGGCAGTGGCCTTGGCGGTATCGACGGCGCTTCCGCCTCCGACTGCAACGACAGTGTCGATCTTATCCTCTTCGACGATTGCCATCATCTTTTTGATCTCTCCGTTGCTTGAGATACCGCCGAACACTTCATAGCGGCGATAATCATCGGCATCACCGAAACTCTTTTCAATTTTGTCATGACAGGCTTTGTAACCGCTGTTCGAACAGACAAACAGCCAGCGTTTTCCCATGTATCCCATCTCTTTGTGGAACTGCAGGAGTGCGTCCCTGCCCTGCACATACTTAAGGGGCTCTCTCATGGCCCTTAGCATCTTCATCATAGCTATTCCTCCTGAGAGTTATCTATAATTTTTTATCGAAAAAGGAACATAATACTATGAAACGAAAAAGTAAATAGAAATGAAAAAAATTTCACAGAAAACAATTTTTGTTCACCAATCGGTTACCATGCAAAGACGGCATTATTGCTGTCAAAGCCACATGGGCAAATTCGGGAAAAGGTCTGGAAACAGGCTCTTCCGGCATACTGCGACAGCCTCCCCTGAGGTAGTGTTCGTAAGGAAGACCTTCAGGCAAAGTCTGGGACTGGCCTGAAACAAAGAGGTCCAGGAATTTGTCCGCACCTTCCCCTGCTATTGCCTGTATTTTACATGTCATGATACAGGGCTTCCATGCTGATTACTCTGTATGAGTCATCACCCTCGATCTGATCACGCACTCCTTCAGTGATACCACTACGGGAAAAAATCATGAAGTATCTGTTCTTCCGGTTTATGCAGAGGGCCGAATCCCTGAGATCATTAAGCTGCTTCACATCAAATGGCTCCTCAGTGTATCTGCATTCAGCGATAAGCGCATTATCATCATCAAGTGCCAGAATATCTATTTCCTCCTGTCTCTTCAGCACAGGGTTATTTCCCCACCAGCGACCGAGACTGTTTGCAGAAAATGGCAGCTTGCCATTATAAAACAGGCATTTCAGATATGATTCACAGACACCTTCAAACCGATGCCCGATATATGCATGCAGTTTTTCCTTTGTAAGTTCCCGCTCATAAAAGAGCTCCGGTGATATCAGTCCATTAAGCTTATTGCGGTGACGGTATATGAATGCGAAATAGAATGCGACGTAATTATCCTCGATTGAATAGAGTGTATTCCTGGTTCTTTCCTTTTCCCCGCAGGGTACTTCCTTCCTGATAATGCCAAGATTGATCAGGACACCAAGATACTTTGCGACTTTGGACGGCTCTTCCCCGACCTTATCCCTTATTGTGCCGAAGGAAGATGCTCCTGCATTTATCGCAAGCAATATACTCCGGTAGAAGTGAGTCTCCTTAAGCTCCATACGAAGCAGCGTATCCACCTCTGAATAAAGGTATCCGGTGGTGGAAAGACAGTTTATTATCACATTATCCTTAATGGATCTGCTGTCATCAAAGAGTGAAAGATAGAGCGGGATCCCTCCAAGAACCGAATAGGCTGTCAGAGCATCCTCATCACTGTATCCCGGGAAAAAATCCCTTGCTTCACGATATGAGAACGGAAGCAGTCTGAGGTCTGCCGTCTTTCTTCCATAAAGAGGTTTTGTGGCATCATCAACTGTTTCTTCAATGACAGATACCTCTGATCCGCAGAGAATGAGGAATATGTTTTTCTTTCTGAGAATCCTGTCAATTGCGTTCTGGAGCCCGGAATCAAAAGCCGGATCGGAATTGAGGAGATAAGTGAATTCGTCAATGATTATCACAAGGCGATCCTTTAATTCAAGCGAACTAAGGAAAGAATAAACATCACTCCACTTTTCAAAGGAAGAAATATATTCATTACCTTTGAGACATCTCTTCAGCTCAGAAGTGAAAGCCTGAACATTTGATTTTTCGTCTGACCTGTCAGCAGTGAAAAAAACAGTATTTCCCTCATGCAGGCTGGCAAAATGTCCCAGAAGGAAGCTTTTCCCGACACGTCTTCTGCCATGAAGAAGCAGCATTTCAAACCGATCGGAAGCATACAGTCTTTCAAGAAGATCCAGTTCCTTTTGTCTTCCGACAAAGATTTCGTTCCTCATTATCTACTCCAAAGTAACTTACTTCAAAGTTAATTACTCTTGAGTAAATAATATCACATAAGCAATGACAGGTCAAATTCATGAACAGAAAATAATACTGATAAGAAGAGTATAAAAAAAAGCTGGCAGCGACCTACTCTCCCACGGACAAGCCGCAGTACCATCGGCGAAGAAGCGTTTCACTGTCGTGTTCGGGATGGGAACGTGTGTTTCCGCTTCTCTATGGCCACCAGCACATTCACATTGAAGGAAAGAGCCTTTCCGTCATGTGAATCATCTATAAAAAGCTAAGTTATAAATGTCAAAAAAAAAACCTGGCAACGACCTACTCTCCCACGGACAAGCCGCAGTACCATCGGCGATGAAGCGTTTCACTGTCGTGTTCGGGATGGGAACGTGTGTTTCCGCTTCTCCATGGTCACCAGGAAATTCATCATGATGCTTA
>JALEVV010000041.1 GCA_022788185.1 Spirochaetales bacterium
CAGCTCCGGTAGGAAGGAGGTAGTTACGAGCGTAACCGTCCTTGACTACTACAACGTCTCCCTCTTCACCGAGGTTGACTACGTCTTGATTGAGGATGATCTTCATATCAGGACTCCTGAAAAAATTATTTTCTCATCCTGATCCAGTTTTCCAGCACGCCCGTAAGCGGCAGGGCTATGATCAGGACGGCGTTTATCCCCGGAAGAAGGAAGATTGCAAGGAAGAGAAATCCCAGCAGCTTCGATCCCCTGATCTTCATTCCTTTCCTTCTGATGGCATAGAGCACTATCGCAAACCCCTGCACCGCATAGACAAGCGTAAGGGTCAGCGTAATGTTGTTGATCAGCAGGTTCGCAAACTCACCGAAGGATACGAACTGCTTTATCAGCATTACCGTCCAGGAAGCCAGAAAGGCGTAGATGAACCTGTCTCCTGCCGTGAAGCGGGAAAGCCGTTCATCAAACTCTTCGTCAAAACGGTGTGCACCTGCTTCAAAGATGAAGTGAACGATGCATAGATTGATGAAGACCAGAGGTATTGCAATGCTCAGCAACAGCTCCAGCATTATGTCGAATGTCATGTCCAGGACCGCGGAATCTGCATCCACGAAGGCTGACATAAGGGAGGTGTATATCTCCCTGTAGGCATTTACGACACTCTGACCATTCTCAGGCAGTGCGAGATACACCGCGCCGAGTATCAGAAAGAGTACAAAGGAAGGAAGCACTGAAAAGAGCATTCTCTTAAATGCATCCATACCCTTTGTATGGACCCATACCATCGCGCCAAGTATGAGTGAGACCGGAATAAACAGATTGTTTCCCACGAAGAGGTACGTTAGGCTGTTCATAAGTATGCTTCTGCTGTCGAAAAGCTGCTTTCCTACAGCCAGCACCAGCACAGCAACGCAGGCGGTGTCCGTACTCCTCTTCGGGTAGCGCTTACTTAATAAAAGGAGAGGTAAAGTGAAGAAGAGGGATCCGATCGAGAACATTGACAGGATGAATCCCGCGATGCTCATGATAAGAACATCCCTGATTTCCTTCTTTTCCATCAAACCTTTTCCTTAAGTGTCATTTCTTCTCAAAAGGAAGATATGCGAGCACGCGGGCCTTCTTGATCTCTGCATTGAGAGCCCTCTGGTGCTTTGCACATGTGCCGGTAATTCTGCCGGGGAGGATCTTGCCTCTCTCGGTGATATAGCGGCGAAGCATGTCAGGGTTTCTGTAGTCGGGCATCTGAGCACCGGCCTGACAGAACTTACAGACCTTCTTCTTAAATCCAACCTTACGTGCACCAAGTTTTCTGTCCTTGATGGCTCCGTCCTTGTCGTTCATGAAAGCTTCATTATCATCACGCATTTTCAATACTCCTTAAAATGGGATCGGGTCATCCCCGTAATTCTCGGGACCATTGGAAAAGTCAACGCCTGCCAATGGATCCTCTGTCGGCATCTGCGGTCTGGCCTGCTGCTGCGGCCTTACCTGTGTCCTGCTGTCATTCTGGGTGTTTCTCTGGTAAGAGTTCTGCCTGGGCTGTTCGGAATAATCTCCCCTTCCCCCCTGCGAATTCTGTGAACCTCCGATAAGCTGAAGATTGTTCACGAAAATCTCAATTGTGGAACGGGACTGTCCCTCAACCTCATATCTGTTCTGCCTCAGTTCGCCGTTTATGGCAACCTGACGGCCTTTGGAAAGATACTGGTTGATGCCTTCGGCACTCTTTCCGAAATACACGCAGTTGAAGAAGTTGGCCTCATCCTCCCAGGCGCCGTCAGCATTCCTCTTTCTTCTGTTGACGGCCACTGAGAAACGTACGACTGCTTCTCCCCTCTGTGAATAACGGATTTCGCTGTCCCTTGTGAGTCTGCCCACCAGGGTCACTACATTAAGATCTCCGGCCATGGATACCCCCTGAATTCCGGCTTATTTCTCCGGGTTGACGAACAGGTACTTCAGTACCAGTGTGCTGAGCTGAAAATCGTGTGAAAGACCTGCGATTTTGGTTGGATCAGCAGTGAGCTCAAAGTACACATAGTGTCCTTTATCCTGCTTGTTGATAAGATAAGCGAGTGTTCTTACTCCCAGATCTTCCTGCTTGGTGATCTCGACACCAGCTTTTGCAAAAGCCTCAGTTACGAACTTGAGGCCTGCGTTCATCTTCTCGTCGTTTGCGTCGAAGATGACGGTGAACTCATAATTTCTCATGGTTCCTCCCTATGGACTTGAATTGAACCGCTCGTACCGGGCGGTTAAAGAGGCAAGACTTAACATAGCACAGAGCGGGACAATCGTCAACAGCATCCGATACAATTTCTTTCATGACAAAACATAGGATATCTTTCAGTCACCCTATGCAGGAACTCACTCCTCAAGGCCGAGCATTGAGCAGAAGCGTCTCTCCGGAACGGCATAACTGAAGTAGTATCCCTGCACATACACATCCCCGAAAGATGAGACGTAGGAGAGGTTGTCCTCCTTCTCCACCCCCTCGAAGACGATGCGGTAACCGAAGGAGATGAAGCTCGGTGTAAGGGCCCTGAGCAGCCGGTCGGTCTTTTCATTTGTCTCACTGCTCTTCAGCAGGCTGTGATCATATTTGATGCACTCGAACGGGAGGTTGATGTATCTGGGGATGTTGGAAAAACCGGACCCGAAATCATCGAGGAAGAAACCGACGCCCTGGGCTACCAGCTCATCCATCATCATTCTCACCTGTTCGTAGTTCGATATGAGGTAGCTTTCCGTTATCTCGATCTTAATGCATGAGGACGGGATGCCGTGGCGGGAGATGCAGCTCATCACGTTTTTGGGCAGCGTCACGTCATAGAACTGGCGGGCTGAGAAGTTGACGCTCAGGACGGGTGGCGTCTTTCCGGCATCGATGAATCTGCGGACCAGGGCACACGATGTATCGAGAACGTAAGATCCGATCAAACCGATGAGACCGTATTTCTCAGCGATCGGAATGAATTCATAGGGTGAAATGAAGGCTCCGTTTTCCTCATCACGCAGTCTTAAAAGGCACTCAGCCATTCCTGAGAACTCACCGGAAACCCGGTATATCGGCTGATAGTAATACTCAAAACCGTTTTTGGCACAGGCCTGACGGAGTATGCCAAGCACATACTGCTCCCTTCTGATAAGTGACTTTGTCTTCACGTCACAGACTGAAAGCGATACATTGGAATCCCCCGCATCATGGCAGACATTAGGGTTACGGGAAGTGTAATCCAGCAGGGACATGAGGGTGTCGTAATCCTCAGCAACCACGGGACACGATATCATGAGTATGTCTGTATCAAGTCTTATCACCGATTCACCGAGATACCAGTCAGTCTCGAATATGCTCACAAGTTCGGAGGCGAACCGTTCACACTCCTGGCTTTCCATGCCGGGGGCAATGAGCATGAATTCGTTTTCCGCACCTGAAAAGACATGCTTCAGTCCCCTGAGGGCCATGAGACGCCTTGAAATTGCCCTGACGACATTGTCAGTTTCCTTCTTTCCGAAGGTCCTTCTGAGCCCGTCCAGGGTCGGGATCGTGAGACGGACCACGGCAAAGGTCCGGTCCCTGAGGAAGAATTCCCTTAATGTGTTTTCAAAACAGGCCCTGCCCGGAAACCCGGTAACCTCATCTTCCAGCAGGTGATTGGTTGAAAGATCGAATACAATGAAAAGAAGCACAGTGAAACCGATGAGGCCGCCCATCTGCAGGTCCCTTGAGAAAAGCTGGATCAGCAGCAGGATTGCCACTATCGGGGGAAACATGGCGGCGAGGCGGGCAAATTCGGGAGTATGGTACCTTCTCTCCAGAAGGACGACGGTCATGGACATGATTATCTGGATCAAAACCGTCAGCGGAGTGAAGAAGCTGACAGGTCCACGGATATATTCACAGGTTACGGGGGAAACGGTAAAGATGATACCTGTCGGAATGTTTATTATGAGGGCTGCAGCGTTCAGGGCCAGCATGACCTTGGTTGCATTGTGTATATATACGGCCCGGTAGGCATTGGGAGAGAGTGTGTAGATCATGTCTGCCACATACCATAGCAGCAGGGAGGACTGAAGGATGCTCAATAAAAAGCATGTCCCGTGTACCAGATGGATCAGGAAATAAGAAAAGGAGGCCCCTGTGATTATAAACGTACATGAGATAATGTTAAGTCCTGAAGAGAGAAGCGAAACAACCATGATGCTGCCCAGCAGTCTCTGCTGTCTGGCCCTGTAAAGGTCCTTTTCGCATAGATGGTACACATATAGCACCGCAGTCAGGAAGAATGCTGTTATTTCAGGCATGACATGGTATAATTGCATGGTGGTAATAATAAGGCCACAGCGGCACTTTGTACAGAAAAAAAAGGATTGAGGATATGTTTGACTCTCACGCCCACCTGGGAAAGCTGACATCCGATGCAATAATTGCCACTTCCCGCCCTGATGAGTGGGAGGAAGTGAAGTCATTTCCCTACCATGCCATCGGACTGCTGGAACCGGAGCCTGAACTCTGGGAGGCCTTCAGGAGCGCCGTCCTATCCTCTCCCTCCTGCATGATCGGTGAAGTCGGTCTGGACAGAAGGTTTCCCGATCCTTATCAGAAAGAGTTCTTCCGTAAGTGTCTGAGTCTTTCGGCAGAGACGGGGAAATCCCTGATAATCCATCAGGTCGGAATGACAGGCATCCTGCTTGAAAGCATAAGGGATGCCCTTCCCCTTCCGCCCTTCATGGTCCACGGCTTTACCGGATCAGGTGAAACCGCCAGAGAGCTGATAAGGCTCGGCGGCACCATATCCCTGTCCCCGAGGGCCGAAAGGACCAGGCATTTTCCATCCCTGCTGGAGTGTCCATTTCTCCTTGAGACTGACATGAAAAGCGGAAGCGAGCAGACAGAAACGCTTAAGCTGTGGTATAAAAGAGTCGCAGGGCTGAAGGGCATTCCCCTGCCCCTCCTGGAGGAAACAACAGATGAGCGAAGAGCAGTTTTTACGTCTTGAGAGGATGATAGGATCAGATATGGTGGAGAAGCTCCACCGCTCCCACGTCACCGTGGCGGGAGCAGGAGCCGTGGGCGGTTTTGCCTTTGAATCCCTGGTCCGTTCGGGTGTCGGTAAAATCAGGATAATTGATTTCGATGTCTTCTCAGAGACAAATCTGAACCGTCAGATTCTCGCAACCCATGAAAGCATCGGAAGGAAAAAGGTTGAGGTTGCAAAGGAAAGAGCCGCACTCATCTATCCAGACTGCGAGGTCGAAGCCGTTGATGATTTTATCTCTGAGGAGAATTACCCCGCACTCACGGCAGGCACAGACCTGGTGCTGGACTGCATAGATTCTCTCAACCCGAAAACAGGTCTCATTGAATACTGCGTGAAGCATGACATTCCCATCATATCATCGATGGGAGCCGCCCTCAGGAGGGAGCCTTCCCTCGTAAGGACCGCACTCCTGAAGGATACCTGGGCATGCCCACTGGCCCGGCAGGTAAGAGCCGGGCTGAGGAAACGGGGAGTTGACGGTAACGTGCCTGTCGTGTTCTCCCCCGAGGAAGTGAATTTCAGGTACACACCGCTCTCGGAGGAGGACAATCTGGAGCTTGCCTCAGACCGGGGCAGGCACAGGGTCATTCTCGGCTCGCTTCCCACGATCACCGCAATCTTCGGTGAGACTATGGCGCATCTTGCCCTTTCCCGTCTCACCGACCCTTCCCTCTTTTCCGGAAAGGAAGCCTTCAGGCCTCAGACGGACACTTCAGCTTCCCCGAAGAAGCGGATCTGATGGAAATCAGGGGATGGAAGGTCTATCGGGAAAAGTGAGATGAAGTGAGGCTCCTTAAGAAGGTCGCCGCACTTGTAGCTGTTCATGTAAAGCACGCTGACATCCAGGCCGAAGGGGCGGAGGGGGATTTCACCCTCCAGGATGTAGCGGCTCACTTTGTTACTGTTCTCCAGGATCGTCACGCTCCGCTTAACCTTTTTCAAAAGCTCATCGGATACCGGCTCCCTGTCAGACCGACCCGTTCCGTAGCCGCACCTGAGGGCCCCGGATGCGGAAAACTCAAAGTTATAGTAGTGAATGCGGTCAGGTGAGATGAAAAGCTCCATGCAGCTGTCTTCCCAGACCCTGCCCTGATCTTCCCACACCATGCGCCTCAGCTCCTTCTCGCGGACGCTGAAGGAAAAACAGAGATTTCCATCGTGAATCCAGAGCGTCAGGAGGACCTGGGTATCCTCCCTCCTGCTGCCCCAGAGGTAGCTGTCAAGCTTAACCGTTGTTTTTTCATTTGAAAGTTTCATGAAAAATATGATACATCACGATGGCAAAAAAATACAGGAGACTTATGATCTCCTGTATACCTTAAGCATGAACGCCGTAAGAAGATTACTTCTTCTTGTGTCTGTTCTGTCTGAGTCTCTTCTTTCTCTTGTGAGTAGCGATCTTATGCTTTTTTCTTTTCTTACCGCAAGGCACAGTTCTGCTCCTTATTCCAATTGGATTTTTTTGTAATTACCGCACTATTATGCCTTCTTTGAAGAAGGGAAGTCAAGTAAACGGGAAAAAAAACTTGCTTACAGGACTAATCTTTTTCCCTTAACGTATTTAGCGCATACATTATCCCTTCCCTTCACATATGCGTACTGCTCAAGGCGCTCGGAGAGCGTGAGCCTGTCCCTGAGCGTCGTTCTGAAGGATGAGTCGTCAAGGACCACCGCATCGGCCTCATAACCCTTGTCAAAGGCACCGACAGGGCCGAAGAACTCACCACCACCGCGGGTGGCAAGGAAGAATGCTTCCCTGAAGGTGAGCATCCTGTCCTCAGGATGGCTTATCCTGTGGGCCAGCTTACTGACCTTGACCGCATTGGTGATGGCGGCAAAGAGGGAGATTTCCTCACCTGCTGCCACATCACTGCCGAGTCCGACCTTGACTCCGGCGTCCATAAGGGCCGTCACCCTCGCAATCCCGCTGTAAATGTTTGAATTTGAATCGGGACAGTGGGCAACGAAGACATTGGGGTTCTGAAGCAGCTCAAGCTCCCGCTCATAGCTGTATACGCAGTGGGCCATTATGGTCTTTTCCTCACCCATCATGCCGAACATGCGGTATGCATCGGCATAGCTGCTGCTCTCAGGAACCAGTTCCTGTACCCAGGCGATCTCACTGGGATTCTCACTCAGATGGGACTGAACCGGCAGATGTCTTTCCACCGAGATCCGGCCAAGCGCTCTCATGAGATCATCGGAGCAGCTGGGAATGAAGCGAGGTGTTATTATCGGTCTCATGTTTTCAAACCCGGCAGACCTATTCAAAAACTCCAGATTACCTTCGACCGATTGCTCAGTCGTTTCCCTGAGGATGTCAGGACAGTTCCGGTCCATCGAGACCTTTCCCACATACCCGGAAAGCCCCGCTTCCTCCAGCTTGTTCATGAGAAGCAGGGATGCCTCGGTATGGAGTGTGGCAAAGGCACATACCCTGGTAGTCGGACTATGGAGAAGATCGTGGGTGAAAATGCCGTAAGCTTCATCGGCGTAGGAAAGATCCCTATACCTGCTCTCCTCCGGGAAAGTATGGCCGTTGAGCCAGTCCAGCAGTTCCATGTCCATCCAAAGCCCCCTGAACTGGTACTGGGGAGCATGGACGTGAAGATCACACATGCCGGGAATTATGATTTTTCCGCTCCAGTCATCCAGAGGAAAGGACTTAAACCTTTCAGGAAGGCTTTCATAAACACCCTCGACGGCTCCGTTTTCAATGACCAGAAATGAAGAAGAATGCTCTGACAGGGTATTCCTGTCGAGTGACCAGATGATGTCTCCGAAGAGTACTCTGTTTTCCATCATCACACCTCCATATATAAAAGATGGGATAATAGCTGGATGTTTACGGCACTCCTGTAGAAACTCTTGCCCATATCGCAAGACTATATTATCTGTAGTCTCATTATAGCAGAAAGTACTCTTATTGGAAGTAAATTGTTCGTGATGTGTTTTTTCACATTGGGGTGGAAAAACCGGACGAAAAATCTTATTCTTAATGCTAAAGAGGGAAAGATGAAGATACTTATTCTGGGACTTGGAATAAACGGAGGAGGATTGTCGGCTGCGCGCTATTTTGCGGGCAAGGCCGAAGTCAGGATATCCGATATCGGCCAGCGCTCATCCTTTGGAACCGTTCCCGATGAGCTGGAGGCTCTCGGCATCACATGTTTTTTTGCTGATACGGATCCCCGGGATAATATCAAGTGGGCAGACGTGGTCATAAAGAATCCGGCCATCCCCAGCAAGCTTCCCCAGCTCTCGCTTGCAAAGAACATCAGAAACGATTTCTTCTATCTCTTCTCATCTCCTCTTACAAAAGACATCTCATTCATACTTGTTACAGGTACCAAGGGTAAGTCGACGACGGTCGCTGCCATTACCCATGCACTGAATACACTGGGAAACGAAGCACTGTACTGCGGAAACATCGGCGTATCCGCATTCCTGATTCTTGAGGAGCTGGAAAAGAGAAAGCTTTCGGGCCTGAAAATGCCCTCATACATAGTCGCGGAGCTTTCCAGCTGGCAGATCCATGATACTTATGTTGCCCTGAACGGACAGATGCCATCATCCAGGCTTACCATACTGACCAGTCTTTACAGGGACCATCAGAACAGGTACGCATCCCTCGCGGACTACTACGATGACAAGCTGCTCCTGCTCAATGACCGAGCTGAGAGAATTCTCATCAACATAAGAAACCGGCCTTATGTGCTGAAGCATACACATAAGCTTTCCAAGCGGATAAGCGTCTTTCCGACGATTTCAAACCCCTACTCCCTGAACAAAATGGAGCTCGCCTGTGCATATAAGGCGCTGAAGCTCCTTGGTTTTGCCAAGAAAGAGATAGTCAGGGCGCTTTCCTCCTACAGGGGCATGCCCCACCGCATCGAACAGGTTGCGGTTCATGATGACATTATGTTCATAAATGACAGCAGTGCCACGATAAGCGAGGCTGTCTCCTTTTCGGTGAAGACTCTCTATCCCCTCTCCTACCACCTCATCTGCGGAGGAACGGACAAGGACATCAGCGCATCCGGAATGCTTCCTGCCCTCAGGAACGCCACGGACATCTCGCTGCTGGACGGCTCCTTTACCAGAGATAAACTTATCCCTCTGCTGGAAAAACATGAGATAAGGTACTCAGGCCCCTATTCCGACCTGAAAAGTGCCTTTGACAATGCTTGCCAGAGGGCAGAGGAAAAGAAGAGCGCCACGGGAGCGATGCAGGTTGTGATCCTCTCTCCCGGAGCCGCTTCCTTTGAGATGTTCCGCAATGAGTTTGACAGGGGCGACAGCTTCAAGAAGCTTGTCAGGGAATATGTCAGCCCCTACAGAGCCAGAACCTGATATCCTCAGCCGCCCTGTACAGTAATGAGACAGGACGATTTGCCATGTAATCCGTTGAGGGTGCCCTCCTTACCGTCTCACCTCCGAAGGCTGTCTTGAAGAGCGTGAGTTTCTTCAGGTATCCATCCCCTGTTCCGAAGAGGTCATAGCGCGCCACTCCCGCTTTTTTTGCCTCCCGTATCGCATGATCCTGGAGAGTGTATCCGGCAGATACTCCCTCCCTGTGGAAAACGGTTGCACCGAAGAGATAGACCTCCTCCCTGTCCGAGCGGAGATTCAGAATTCCCCCGACAACCCCGCCATCCTTCCTTGCTATGTAGAGAATCGGGGTAACCGATTCACTTCTTATGGACAGCAGGCTTCTGATGTAACTCCTGCTTCTTGCGGTAAAGCCATCCCTTATGGCCGTATTGACATAGGAATCATACCAGGCGCTGAAAAGCTCCTCATCGCCATTCCACCGGATGACCTCTACTCCCTCTTCCTTTTTGAGGTTGCGTCTTGCCCTTGACCGGTAGGATAGATCCTTTTTCAAATCGATAACGACCGATTCCTCAGGCTGTACGCTGTAGCGGGAGAGCCTTACCCTTCCGCCATTTCTGAATGCAGTGCCGCTGTAAGTGAAATCGATGCGGAAGAGAAATACCTTCTCCTTCACCATGGATGTTATCTTCCGGGAGAGTGCCTCAAACTCCTCACGGGAGTTAATGACGGGAGCAAAGGGAGAATATGCCAGATAAAAAAAAGGGAGTATCCTCCTCACAAGGACAAGGATATCCCCTTCACTGCTCCCGCATTGATACCTGAAGGCATATGCCTTCCAGGAGCCTTTCTTCACTTCAGCCCAGAACTGGGACTGAAAGACGCTTTCCGACCTGAGGTGGGAAAGCGCGATTTCCTTAACGTCAGCCGACAGGCCCATTGACGTACTTCTTTGCGGTCAGGTGCTTTCCACCGAAACCGAGAGCCTTGCCGTCAACCTTCACGACACCGTTCTCGGTGTAAATGGGCAGGGCAAAGAAGTGATCGGGCTTGATGTATGTGGTTACCTTTTCCACATCGCCTTCCCCGTCGAACTCAAGCACTGTGCCCGGCTCGAACTCATCTGCAAAGAGGACTTCACAGGTTGTGTGGCTGGGGGCATCGGGATCGGAGGCAGCAAGCAGCATGCCGTAGCTCTTGACACCCCTGAAGTTAGCGGGTTTCAGGTTGGATACGAGTACGATGTTATGTCCAAGCAGCTCGTCAGCCGTATAGTAGGGAACGATTGAGGATACGATTGTCCTCTCTTCCTCTTCCCCGCAGTTCAGCTTCAGGATGTAAAGCATGTCACCGTTGGGGTGCTTCTCCACATTCACGATTCTGCTGACCTTGAGGATTACCTTATGGGCAAACTGATCCGCAATGCTCATTTCCTTTGTTTCTTCAACTGTCATTTTCTTTTCTTCCTTTACTTTCTTCTCTTCCTTTACCTCAGCCTTCCTCTCTTCCTGGCTGCCGGAGTAACGGACCCTTAGATCATTTATGAAGTCATCCTCGAGCTTTGAGAAAAGCAGGGTCACGCCCTGTACCTTCTCAATACCCTCAAAGGTACCCACGTCCTTCCATGTACTTCCCTCTGCGCTGAGGAATGAAAGGATCTGGGCCGAGGTCACGGGCATGTACGGGGAAATCATTACGGCAAGATCCCTGATAAGGAAGCAGAGTGTCCTCAGAAGCGAAGCTGCCTTTTCGGGAGCTTCCTTTCTTGTCTTCCACGGCTCTCCTGCCTGGAATGCCCTGTTACCGATATCGGAAAGGGCAAAGATCTCGCGGAGCGCATCCCTTTCCTCTGCCCTTTCAAGCAGGGATGTGATGACCTCTTCCTTTTCCCTTATTTCCCTGACGAGCTCCTCGTCCAGCTCTCCTGAGGGGATCGATCCCTCGTAGAAGCGTGACACGAAGGTAAGTGTCCTGTTGACCAGGTTGGAAAGGTTACCGATGAGCTCTCCGTTCACCTTCTCCTGGAAATCAGACCATGAGAAGTTGACGTCACTTCTCTCCGGTCTGTTCCAGAACATGTAGAATCTCCAGACATCGGCGGGAATTCCGGTCTCCTGAACGTCATTTCCGAATACTCCGATTCCCAGTGACTTACTGAATTTACCGCCTTCATAGTTCAGGTACTCGGTAGAGGACATGTGATGAAGCATCGTCCACTTCTCGCCGGTTGCCAGCAGTGAGGACGGGAAGATTACGGTGTGGAACGGGATGTTGTCCTTACCGATGAACTGGAAGAGCTCCGTATCTTCCGGTGACTGCCACCACTTTTTCCAGTCGTCAGTATAGTTGGCTGTGATGGAGATGTATCCGATCGGGGCATCGAACCAGACATAGAATACCTTGTTCTCATATCCCGGCTTGGGTACGGGGATACCCCACTTGAGGTCACGGGTTATGCAGCGCTCCCTGAGACCGTCACGGATCCAGGAGTTGGTGAGCTGGATTGCATTCTTGGCCCAGAAGCCGTCAACGCTGGCCTTCTCCATCCACTCCTTCAGAAGAGGGAGGGCCTTGGGAAGGTCGATATAGAGGTGCTTTGTCTTCCGGACTTCAGGCGTGGTACCGCAGACTGAGCAGTGGGGATCAATGAGCTCGGTGGGCTCCAGCAGGGTCTGACAGGCATCGCACTGGTCACCGCGGGCACCCTCGCTTCCGCAGTGGGGACACTTTCCCTCAACGAAGCGGTCGGCCAGAAAGCGGCCGCACTTGGGACAGTAGAGCTGCTCGATCTCGCGTTCGGTGATGTATCCATGCTCATCAACCTCGCGGAAGATCGCCTGTACGATCTCGGTCTGCTTCTCGGTGCTGGTGCGTCCGAAGTAATCGAAGGAAACGTTGAACCATTTATAGATATCACGGTGTATGGCATGATAATGATCGCAAAGCTGCCTCGGAGTAACACCCTCTTTCAGAGCCCTGGTCTCACTGGCAGTACCGTATTCGTCGGTACCGCAGATGTAAAGCGTCTCATATCCCCTGAGACGGCAGAAACGGGCAAAGACATCGGCGGAAAGGACCTGTGTCAGATTTCCGAGATGCGGGATGTTGTTCACATAAGGAAGTGCGGAAGTGATGAGTCTTTTTTTCATAAATCCACCTTGTTGAAAAACTCTTATCAGAATAAGGTTTTACCCTCTTTTATGCAAGGTAATGACCAAACTTTTTGGTTTTCGGCCTTGCCTAGAGTCAATCTTTGGAATACCTTTACCGTATATCTTTGAAAGGAGAGAAAATTGGAAGGAGAAGAAAAAGTCGTGAGACCCGCCAGGCGCGGCTCATCACTCTCCCCGAAGATCATTGCAGTCGCGGTAATAATCATCCTTGTGGTGGCGGCAGCGGCCAGCAGCTTCTTCGTGGTTGACCAGACCGAGCAGGCAGTAGTACTGAGACTCGGCAAATATAACAGGACTGTGGGGCCAGGCCTCCAGACGAAGATCCCCTTTGGAATAGATACCGTTCACATCGTTCCCACCCAGGTAGTACAGACGCTTACCTTCGGCTACAGGGCAAATGACAGTACCGGAACCGGATTAAAGGGTGCATCCAGCTATAAGAGCGAATCAACGATGCTCACCGGAGACCTCAACATCGTCGATGTGGAGTGGATCGTTCAGTATAAGATAAATGATCCGAGTGCCTGGCTTTTCAACGTTGAGAACAGGGAAACAACCATCAGGGACATCTCCCAGTCGGTAATGAATGCCCTTGTCGGTGACCTCCCCATTCTCTCAGTAATGACAAACCTGAGAACCCAGATCGAGATCGAGGCACAGGAAAACATGCAGGAGATCTTCGACCGCTACAACTTCGGCATTCAGATCGTCACGGTAAAGCTTCAGAACATAGTTCCGCCAGAGGGTGATGTCCAGGATGCGTTCGAGGATGTCAACAAGGCCATACAGGACATGAACAGACTCATCAACGAAGGTAAGGAGCACTATAACCAGGAGATCCCGGCCGCGCAGGGTGAGGCAAGCAAGCTCATCCTTCAGGCCCAGGGTTATGCCGCCGAAAGGGTCAATACCGCCACCGGTGATGCCGCAAGGTTCAATGCCATGCTTGAAGCCTACACGGAGAGTCCCGCGATTACGGAAACACGTCTTTACATCGAGACAATGGATGAGGTCCTGAAGAACGAGGACATCACCCTCGTTGACAGGAACCTGGAACAGTTCCTGCCCATCAAGAACCTGGGAGGTACGGCACTATGAAAAAACTTGTAACAACCCTTGTGGTCCTGGCCGTACTGCTGGTGGTATTCCTGCTGCTCGGACCGTTCTACATCCTCAACGAAGGCGAACAGGCCATCGTGACCAGATTCGGAAAAATCGTCGATACCCAGACCACATCAGGACTTAAGTTCAAGATGCCGGTCGTCGACAACGTCACTAAGTATCCCAAGAAGCTTCTCAGCTGGGATGGTGATGCCCAGAGAATCCCGACAAAGGAAAACCAGTTCATCTGGGTCGATGCCACCGCAAGGTGGTACATCAGCGACGTCGCCCTCTTCTATGAAACGGTCGGAACTATCGAATCGGGACTCGGAAGGCTCAACGACGTCATCGACTCCACGATCAGGACGGTCATAAGTGAGAACTACCTCAACGAGGCGGTAAGGAGCACGAACAAGATCAACCAGATCACCGTTGAGGAAGACGTGTCCCTGGAGAACACCGAGGATGCGGAAACCCTGCGTAACCTTACGGCAACCGCGACCACCCAGGAATCCATCAAGATCGGACGTGAAGGTCTTTCCAACAGGATTCTGGAACAGGCATCAGCCTTTACAACCGCTTACGGAATAACGCTGCAGGATATCATCATCCGCCAGATCAGATACTCGGATGACCTGACTGAAAGCGTTTACACCAGGATGATCAAGGAACGTAACCAGATTGCGGAGGCATACCGCTCCTATGGACGCGGTCAGCTCGCCCAGTGGCAGGGTAAGACCGAGAACGACCAGAAGGCAATCCTCTCCGAAGCCTACGCAAAGGCCGAGAAGATCAGGGGTGACGCCGATGCCGAGGCTTCAAGAATTTACGCGGAGGCCTATGAGAAGGATCCGGAGTTCTTTGCCCTTTTCAGGACCCTCGAGTCCTATAAGACATCACTTGTCGGCATGGATAAGATCTTCACGACCGACATGCAGTACTTCGACAGTCTCTACGGTACAAACTGATGTTCAGAAGGCTCTCCTCTTTCACTGTCGACTACACAAGGGAGAGCCATCTCATAATCCCCTTTTCCTCGCCCGATGAAAATACCAGGGTCTATGTCTCGGAAAAGGGGATTTTCTACATTCTGGCTTACGGCCACCTCTTTGTCATAGCGAACAGCTTTGACAGTGAGATTAATATCTTCATCAGGGAACACCGCAGGGAAATCACTCATGCACTCTTTCCTAGGGCGGTAAGGACTGACCGTTTTCTTCTTAAGAGAAAAAACACTCCGCCTGAAGGTGGAAGATACACGCTGCTCAGCTACGATGACATCTCTCAAATCACATCCTTTTACACTGAGGAAACTCCCTTTGACACAGATGAGGATTATCTCTCGTCCCTGAGTCCGGAAAATACCGAGTTTTCGGTGATGCGGGACCGGGACGGAAGGATAATAAGCTCGTTATATACGATAAAGGCAAGGCAGTGTGCAGTGGCAGTAGCCACCAGGGAAGATGAGCGCGGCAGGGGCCATGCCTCACGCTTGATAAACTCTCTTCCTTTCAGTTATCTTTTCACTGAGGATGAAAGCCTCATACCCTTCTATGAAAAACTGGGTTTTTCCATTGCAAGGGAATATCAGGAAGAGAGGTATTCTTATGAAATACGTAATGTTCATGGCCGATGATGAGGAAATCCGCTCAGGCATCATAAGCGGAGAGACGATTGAGGAAACGGAAAACATCTTCGATAACGAGGGTGAGATCATAAAGACGGGAAATACCTTTGAGCTGAGAAGCGTCATACTTCTCTGCCCCACCTACCCCACGAAGGCACTCTGCGTCGGCCTCAACTATAAGGACCACATTGAGGAGATGAAGCTTGTTACTCCCACATCTCCGGTCATCTTCATGAAGCCTTCAACGGCCGCACTTGATCCTGAGGGAGAGATCATCCGTCCTGAGATGAGCAGCCGTGTCGACTATGAGGCTGAACTTGCGGTCGTCATCAAAAAGGAATGCAGGAACGTGAGTGAGGCTGAGGCAAAGGATTACATCCTCGGCTATACCTGTGCCAATGACGTCACTGCCAGGGACCTTCAGGACAAAAACGGTCAGTGGACCGTATGTAAGGGCTTTGACACCTTCATGCCCCTCGGTCCGTATATCAGTGACGAAGTCGATCCCACGAACCTGAAGATAGAATCAAGACTGAACGGAAAGGTCATGCAGAAGAGCAACACTAAAAACCTGCTCTTTACATGCGACTATCTGGTATCATACCTTTCAAAGGTAATGACCCTCCTTCCCGGCGATGTCATTCTCACAGGAACACCTTCAGGCATTCACGGCATGGAAGCCGGAGATGTCATAGAAATTGAGATCGAAGGTCTCGGAATTCTCAGGAATACAGTTATTTAACTTCTTTATTATCAAGTGCGTGTATCCAGTCTGCCCTGAGAAAGTAAATCAGGAAAAGAACCGAAGACAGGCTCCAGGTCAGCGGATACACAGTATAAACCACTTCAACACGATGCAGGAAACTCAGTACCACGCTGAGGTAGGACACACGGAACACACACCAGATGCCAAGCATGATGAACATCGGGACCTTTGCCTTTCCGCACCCCCTCATGATGCCTGCAATACAGTGGCTGAATGCCAGTCCGAAGTAGAAGAGAGACTCAATCCTGGCCTGTCTCGTTCCATATGCGACAACCTGGGGATCATCATTGAAAAGAGCGATAAGATGCGGTGCGAAGATGAACACGCACACACCTATGAGCTCTGCCAGGGTTATTGAAGTCAGTATTCCGAACATTGCTCCCTTCTTCGCCCTTTCATACTCCTTTGCACCGAGATTCTGCCCCATGAATGTCATGAGGCCCATTGAGAAGCACGTTATGGGCAGGAAGGCAAATCCCTCAATCTTTGCATAGGCACCGCTTCCGGCCACGGCAACCGATGTGAACGTGTTGATGTTTGTCTGGACTACCGTATTGGCAAGTCCTATCACACTGTTCTGAATTCCCGAGGGGAGGCCCATTCTGACAATCTGCTTCAGGACGGGAATATCAAACCTGATCTTTCTTATCTCAAGCTTATAGATCTCATTGCCCCTGATCATTCTCATAAGGCTCAGTATCACGCTCAGTGCCTGGGAAATCGTTGTGGCCAGGGCAACCGACCATACACCGAGACCCAGTACAGCTATGAACACCAGATCGAGGATCACGTTTGTTATCGAGGAAAATATAAGGTAATACAGCGGATGCTTACTGTCCCCTACCGCATTCATTATGCCCATGCAGATGTTGTACATCACGTTGAAGATAAGTCCCCACGACCAGATCCTGAAGTACTCGGTGGAGGTAGGCATGATGTCCTCAGGAGTCTGCATCAGTCGGAGTATGGAGGGCGTGAATACCACTGCAAATGCAGTAAGAACGGCTCCGGCGGTAAGACCGAAAGCAATGTCCGTGTGCACTGCCCTGTCCAGCATCTCCCTGTCCCTTGCTCCGAAGGATTTTGATATTACGACACCGGCACCCATCGCGACCCCATTGAAGAATCCGATGAGCATGAATATGAGAGGTGTGGCGGATGATACTGAGGCAAGTGCCAGAGGTCCCAGGAAGTTTCCTACTATCAGGGAGTCTGCAGTGTTGTAGAGCTGCTGAAAAAGATTTCCCAGGAAGAGCGGAAAAGCAAAGCTTATCAGTCCCTTTTTTATTGAACCGCGTGTTAAATCGATATTACCAGCCATCTGTATTACCCATCAGTCGTATTATCACATAATCATGACATCTTCAATATCCTGAAAAAACATCATTCTTTTGGCGAAATGGTATTGACCTCTTTGTCCAAACCGGCTAATATACTCTTGTTGTTTCGGCGAGATAGCTCAGTAGGTAGAGCAAACGGCTCATATCCGTTCGGTCGAGGGTTCAAATCCCCCTCTCGCTATCCTTTAAGTCAGAATTTGATACAATCAGGTTCTGACTTTTTTATTTGTTTATCTGAAAAGACTTAACACCTACCCTTCTGAAACGGATAGTAACAGTAACAAGGAAAAATCATCGATTTCTTAGTCTCCCTGCCTGCAAAACGTAACCGGGTATCAAATCCTCAAAAAATTCTGTAACATTGTATCGGGCAATTCCGTATCTGAGTTCAATGAGTTTTGTAACAGGGGTTCGGCGTTTCGTAACAGGGGTATAGAGTTTTGTAACATGGGTTCGGGATTTCGTAACGGAGTTCATTCCCGAGGCTTTTTTCTGACTTGGATGACATAAATTGAAAAACAACCTCTGAATCATCAAAGGCTGCTTTCAATAAAGTATAATCTGTTCCAATTTCATTCATCACCGGCGGCATCCATTTTCTCTCTTATAGGGTTAATTACATACCTCTGAAAACTCACATTGTGCACTTCACATTCCTTTTCAGCGAATTCCAGTGCGTCGGTGTCGTTCTTTGCAAACACAATCTCCTTCCTGTCGATGAACTGCTGCAGTTCCGTAGCATCTGCATCACCTGTCCAGGGAGTTGTCCTCCTGGATACTTCATTTGCCCTGTTTTACCAACACTGTGCAAATATGGATTTTTTATTAATAGACCTTTCTCTTTTTTCAATCATTACTCAACTAGATTATACATTCCCCTCTTGAACCTTACCCTATATTATGATGATTGCATCTTAGAGAGTAATATTATTGAGAACTAACTCATTTTTATTCATTTTATTTAATAAATCTTCCAACAAAGATATCAAATTATCTTCATCGTTCCAATAAACTGGCTCTTTGTTGTACTCTCTATTTAAATATATCTTATCAACATAAACACCATTTTCATTTTCTGTGAACCATTCATAATTATTTTCCTTGTACTTAAATGCAACAAATAATCCCCAATAATACCCGTTAATATAGCTGTTGTATTCATCGTTTAATATGATAATATCTTTAGATTCAACATAACTATTAAACTTTTCACACATTTTTTTTCGATGAGTAGAGACAAAAACACCTTCACTTTGGCTATATTCTCTATAAATACAGAGATTTCCATATCGATATCGAAGTCGGTATCTATAGTTAGAATCTTTTTTAACTATTTTTTCAATTAGACCACTCTTTAGGAAATCTTGATAATCGTCATCATGTTTAGGAATTCCCCCCTCTGATAATAACAGATGAACCTTGTCCTTTATTTCATTACTACACAAGATGTTTTTCTTCCAACAATTATATCGAGGATGGTAACCTACTGTTGTAAAAAGGTTCAAATTAAAAATTTTATCAAATCCCGTAAAGTATTGCAGGAATTGTATTACCGTTTTACTATTAACATTATTTTTTTCTAATTTGAATAATTCCTCGGATTTTTTAAGTTTTTTATCAAATAAAGACCAATCAAGCTGACCGTTTTCATTATGAAAAAGGAATCTAATTGTTCCATTGAAAAATGAGAAATTTTCTGCATATATTATTTTTTCTTCCCCCATTTCGCCATTAAGAATCGTTATTGCTTTCTCTCTTTCTTCTATTAACTGGTAATCCAACATACTATTTGGAGAGTCAATATTGTATTCTTTTGATTTTAAAATTTCATAAATATCATTTTCCTTTATTTTATTTGAAAGGTTGTTTATCAACCTCATGCAAGTAATCATAGTTTGAACACTATCTATACCTGCATTTTCTATTAAATTCTTTGCAACACGCATCCATCTCTTAAACTTTTCGGAATTAAAATTATCTTTTGTTTTGATAATAAATAATGTTATTGCTAGAAAATAAACACGTTCTTTCTGAGTTGTAGGGATTAATCTATAGTTCTTACTACTGTCTAGACGTGGAAGAAAAGAATACTTAGAATCTGATTCAGTTGCATCAACATTATCGTTTGACAAAGCATTATCGATTTCTTTTTGAATATCAGCTTTACTAATCATATTAAAGAGCAGATCTATTTTTTTTATATCTTCAGGATTAATATATCTCTCATAGATGTCAAATCCTTCATAAGATACAAAGCATTCATCAGCAGTAGATCCATTTTTTTCTGCCCCTGATAACTTATCAAAGTCTATCTTTATCTTATCATCCCCTTCTACATACTTTGATGGAGCCAAGTCTTCTAGACAAATAAGATTTAGTACATACCTATTTATAAACGAAAAAAATATATCATCAATTTTTGTTCCATAATTATTATTTTGAGAATAATTCCAAAAGACATCAGTCCACAAATTATCTATCTGAGCAGGATAATACTCTTTTAGACTTGTGTTACCATCAGGAGAGATTTTTTCAAAATCATTATTTTTTGGATTTTTAATCCAAGATATTAAATCTGCTTTGAAGTTTTCAAAATTAGTTAGTTCTTTTCCTCTAGCATTCATTTTAATGTACAAATCATCTGAAACAGGTAATCTTGCATTACCTATTACCATCAACTCAAATGAAATCAATGGATTGTCCTTTTTTAAGAGTTTAATAAAATAATCATTAAGGTTTTTATTTTTGAAAACAGCCTCTATATTATCTTCATCTTTAGAATCCGGATCTCCTCCTATTGTCCTAAGCATTGCACTGATAGTCGGATCTTGTAGCCAAACAGAATAGAACCATGGCTGATTTTTTATATAGTCAACTATAGCGATTTCTGATATAGATTTAAAATTGTCTTTACGACAAAGATTCTTACAGAATTCCTTTGAAGACTCTCTCGTTTCATATGAAAACTTTGATAATAAAACGTTAAAATTATCTAGATTGTTGGTTTTTAATGCTATAAACCAATAAACAAGCCATAAAGTAGTAAGTCTTTGTTGACCATCAAGGGGATAAAACTTGCCATATTCCTCATTTCCATATATAAAATCAAGTGACATAGATTTCCCGCTTTCAAGACAGTCGCATATTTCTTTCAAAAAAGATTTTCGTATAAACTGCCTATCTTTTCGACCTTGTGCATAATCTCTTTGAATTATTGGAATAACAACATTATATTCATCCAATAATCTAATTAAGTCGTATTTATTACTCATTCTTATTGCTCCTTTTCATAATAGCTTTGTGGGAGATAATCCTTTAGCTTCTCTTTAATATCAGCCCAATAAGCAGCTGCATCTTCTTTATTCCAATTGATCATTGTTGTAGGCATCGTTGTACAACTTTTTGAAAAGACCTTTTGTGTACAAAGGGGCACAAATGCTACTTCTTTACTTACTACTGGATCCTGTAACTTATTTCCTTCAAGTTTATACCTCTTCTTTATTCCATTAACTTTATTATTAATGAAAGCTCTCTTTACAGGAAATATCTGATTACCATATTCTTTATTAGTCGTTGCATCCAAAAGAGTATAGTTCCATATTTTATTTTTATCCTCATCTGACAATACATCAATACCACCTTCTGCTACGACATCATTTAATATATCTGAGAATTCTAATGCCTCATTATTTCCATTAAGGAAAGAATCTATTTTATTTAGAACCTTATTTGTTTTGATATAATCCCTTGCTAACAATAAATATAATTTTTTTTCATTTTCATCTTTCAAATCGTCTCCTGCATTTGGCCTTATATGTTCTACATTCCATTCTTCTTTTTTATACAAATGGAAAGGAAACTTAGAAAAATTTGGGAGATTATATTTTGACTCCATAACGAGCATATTGTTTTGTTGTATTATGGTTTCGATATTGTATAGCAAAAGCAAGCTAATGCATTCTCTTTTGCTTGCTGCCCCTTCTTGGTCAAAATTATAAGTATTTAGTTCTGATATCCAGCATTTCGATTCTAGTTGTTTTGTTATTTTTTCTTTTAAATATTCAAGAAAAGACTTTTTATCTTTATTATTCCATTCTGATACAAATTCTGAAATATCAAAGATACCTAAAGAAAGGGTAGAAAGGTAACCAATATAATGATAAATTTGGTAATCATGATACCATTCGTTAAAAACTTGGTAATACATTTTAATTTTCGACCAAAGTTTCTTTATCCACTTTGTATCATCTTCTTGTTCTTGAACAAAGACTTCATTAAAATACCTGAAAGTTTTATGTTCATCATTTCCAATTCTATTGTAATCTTCTTCTTTTAGGCTGAATACATTTTTATTACATATTGTATCAAGAATATAATCTATTCTTGTAGGTTTTGAATAATCAAAATTGTTAATAAATGCCCAGAACTCATCATTTTGTAGTTCATGTTCTATCATATCCCATTCAAATGCAATCGTTTTTTGTAAGGATTCTATTTCCAGGTTTGAGATCTCTTTTCTTATACCAAAATTAGTTCTATTTAAGAATAAAGCTTTAATTAATTCAGAATCAGTTAATGGGATTTTTCCAATATTAAGTCTTTGAAATACTTTTATCTCTTCTTCTTGATCCACTTTATACCAAATAAAAACAACTCTATTTAGCAGGGTTGAACAAAAGGTCTCAATATTATCTTTATGATCTTCTAACCAGTCCTGTATGGTAGAGAAAGCATTATCCATATGATAGAAATCAATGTTTTCGTTAGAAAATCTTTTATCATGTTTATCAATGCTTTTTAAAAAATCTCCACTTTTAGGCCTTGTTGAATATTGTATTTCATATTCTCCTTCCACACCTAATGCTTTTATAATAAGAAATATAGTTGTAAGTCTTTGTTGCCCATCCACAACAGTCCATGATCCCTTAATATACTTACGAATATCATCAAGTGTGGCTTCTGGACGTTTGCATTTTTCTAAAACATCTTCATCTCTTTGAGTTACTACAAGTGGTTGGATACAATAAATTTCCTCGCGTTGTGAAGGTTTTTTTGAAAAAGAATTAATATCTTCAAGCAAGTCAATAACCTGTTGCTTTTCCCATCGATATCCCCGTTGATAACAAGGTATAAAGAAATTCATTCCCAAAATATCGTTTACTGATTTTAATTCAACACTATTTTCCATATAATTAATCCATAAATAAAGTAGAAATTCATTTAAATTCTATAGTCTATCTTTTCTCAGTACCACAATTATTTTGATAACTTTTTTCTTATTCCCTCTTCTTTTCTTTTTCTTATTAAAGAGACAATCATGAACTACAGAAAAATAATCTTTAACGAGAATAATAAAGATTGTTACTGTCTTTTTTACGATTCCTTCTATTAAAGATGGAGATAAAGATAAGCACATTATTATTTTATGAAAATTGTATCTGAGAGTCATGAAAACCATTGAAGTACTTTATACAAGTCTATGATACAAAGGAAGACATTTTCCGTTTACAAGTAATTTGCATATCATGTGATAATTCCATCATACAACATCTCTGCCTCATGGATACTTTTAGGACCAAAAACCAAATGAAATTATTTTGCTTTGGTATCAGCACGACATTCCTATCCAAATATTATATAAGATATTTCTCAATACATCGTTTTTCCGTGTCATATATGCAGATAGTTATTTCTTATATAGCACAACAAGTGCAAAAGTTATACACAGAAGCTAGCCTAGGCACTTCAAGGTGGTGTCGAAAGACAGCCCAAGAAGCTCTGCCACTTCCGTGTGCCTCTTCTTCCTGTTGTGAATTGTAACTGTCTTGCCGTTGTCCGTAAG
>JALEVV010000055.1 GCA_022788185.1 Spirochaetales bacterium
AAACGCCCTTACGCCCGCGCAGGTAACCAAGGTACTTCCTATTGACCTTGCAACCAAGCATGCGGTTGCAATCGTCGAGGATAACCAGGTCGGTATCGCCATCGGTCTTTCAGGTGCCAACGTCAAGCTTGCCAACCAGCTCTGTGACTGGATCATTGAGGTAAAGACTCAGGCTCAGTTCGAGGAGATGGAGATCACACAGGAGGCAAGGGAGAAGGCTGAAGCCATCTTCGCTTCCGGAGATGACTCCTTCATGAGTGAGGAAAAGGAAAGCGAGCACCTCAGTGCCGAGCAGCTCGGAATCAGCGAGAACGAGACACTCTTCAGTGACCTCGCAATCTCCCGCGAGCTTGTCAAAAAGCTTGAGTTCCATGACGTCTACACTGCTGAGGAGTTCTTCGATCTGAGTGACGAGGAAGTTGCTGCCATCGGTCTTACCGAGGAAGAGAAGGCCGAGATCGCATCCGTTATCGACCTTGAAGAGGAACAGGAAGAACAGTTCGAGTGTCCTAACTGCGGTGCAGTCCTGCCTGCAGGCACAACGCACTGCCCGTCCTGCGGTGTCGAATTCGAATTTGAGTGAGATATTGAATTAGGAAATATATGAGCGAAGATAAACCGAAAGTAATCGTCATCAAAAAACCTCAGGCCCCTCAGAAGGAGGCACCTGTCGTCAATCAGCCACCGAAGGATGAGAAGAAGGTCGTTGTCGTCAAGAAGAAGATCGTGACGGTGAAGGCCCGCATCAAGGAAGAGAAGAAAGAGGAAAAGAAGGAGGAGGTTAAGGCTCCCGTACAGAGCCAGGTCCAGCCTCAGGCTCCCGTGCAGAACGTGAAGAAGGAAGTACCTCAGCCCGTCAAGGTCTCTCCCACCCTCCAGCAGAAGCCCAAGACATCACAGGCACCTGCGGCCAACCGCAACATCATCCGCGGTGAACGCCTCAGTTCACCTCTCCACTTCGGACCGGTCGTAATCAAGCCCAACAACCTTCCTCCCGTTCCGGGACAGAAGGTTGCAGAAAACCAGGCACCCGCACAGGCAAGGCCCCGTGTCGCAGGTGTCGTCGGCGGTCGTCCCGTCAGGACTCCCGGACAGCGCTATGGCCAGAACAACGGTTCCAGACCCTTTAACAGGGACGGTAACCGTACTTTCAGCAGGGAAGGCGGTGCCCAGGGCGGATTCAACAGGAATCAGGGAAGGAACGGGGACTCACGTCCCGGACAGAACTTCGGCAGGAACGGCTTCACACCCCGTACCGGCGCACGCCCTGCAGGCGGTGCTCCCTCCGGTGAGAGCCTTGACCTGAACCAGAAGTCAGGTGCCAGGAAGACCGGCGGAAAGAAGAAGGAAAACGTCGACTACAGGAACAGAAGGGATCAGGAGATAGACTTCCAGTACCTGCAGAAGAAGAAGGAAGAGAGCAAGCTTGCCGCAGTTCCCAAGAGCATCGACATTATGGAGAACATCACTGTCAGTGAGCTTGCCAAGAAGATGAACATCAAGGCGAGCGACATTATCAGCAAGCTCTTCAAGATGGGAATGATGGTAACGATCAACCAGCAGATCGATCACGACACTGCCGAGATCATCGCATCCGAATACGGATGTTCCGTCCATCTCGTATCCCTCTACGATGAAACAATCATCGAGAATGATGCGGAGAGTGAGGAGGATCTCGAGCCCAGGGCTCCGATCGTCACGATCATGGGTCACGTTGACCATGGTAAGACCAAGCTCCTCGATGCCATCAGGTCTGCCGACGTTGCCGGCGGAGAGTTCGGCGGAATCACCCAGCACATCGGTGCATACAAGGTCAATGTGCCGGGCAGGGGAGACATCGTATTCCTCGATACCCCGGGTCACGCCGCTTTCTCAATGATGAGGGCACGCGGTGCTCAGGTAACCGATATCGTCGTTCTGGTCGTTGCGGCCAATGACGGTGTCATGCCCCAGACCAGGGAGGCCATCGACCATGCAATGGCCGCAAAGGTCCCCATCATCGTCGCCATCAACAAGTGCGACCTTCCCGATGCCAATCCCGAGCGTGTCATGCAGCAGCTCTCCGACATCGGTCTCATGCCTGAGGAGTGGGGCGGGCAGACCCTCTACTGCCAGATTTCGGCACTGAAGAAGATCGGTATCGATGATCTTCTCGACACAATCCTCCTCCAGGCAGAGATGCTGGAGCTTACCGCCAATCCCAAGTGCAGGGCGGAAGGTAAGGTCCTTGAATCCAGAATCGATCAGGGAAGGGGTACGGTTGCCACGGTCATGGTTCAGAAGGGTACCCTTCACCAGGGAGACTACTATGTCGCAGGCATCTATCCCGGTAGGGTCAGGGCCATGTTTGACGACAAGGGCAAGAAGATCAAGGAAGCAGGTCCCTCAACACCCGTTGAGATCATCGGTCTGTCCAACATCCCCTCGGCAGGTGATCCGTTCCAGGTAACCGAGGATGAGAAGCAGGCAAGGATGGTCGGTGCCAAGAGACAGGAGCTTGAAAAGCTCGGTGCCAACAGCAACGCCAACAAGGTCACGCTGGAGAACATCTACGACAAGATCAAGGAAGGAGAGATTCAGGACTTCAACGTCATCATCAAGGGTGACGTACAGGGTTCCGTCGAGGCCCTTCAGGGGACTCTCACCAAGCTCAGCACTCCCGAGATCAGGCTCAACGTCATCAGGGCATCCGCAGGTGCGATCATCGAAAGCGACATCACACTTGCCGCCGCATCCAATGCGCTTGTCATCGGCTTCAACGTCCGTCCCACACCCAGGGCTCAGGCACTTGCCGAGCAGGAAAAGGTCGAGATCAAGAAGTACAACATCATCTACGATGTGGTTGATGACATCAAGGCCGCGATGGAAGGTCTTCTCTCACCTGAAATCAGGGAGATCGACATCGGTAAGGCAGAGGTCAGGGATACCTTCCGCGTACCCAAGGTCGGCGTGATCGCAGGCTGTTACATCACGGAAGGAAAGGTCGTAAGGAATGCCTTCGTAAGGGTAATCCGAGACTCCATCCAGATCAACAAGGAGAACATCCACATCGCTTCCCTGAAGAGATTCAAGGACGATGCAAAGGAAGTCACTGCCGGATATGAATGCGGTATCGGTCTTGAAAACTTCCAGGATATCCAGATCGGTGATACCCTCGAGTTCGTACAGAAGCAGGAAATCGCAAGAAAACTGGAAGACACCATAGTATGAGCGAACACACAGGAAAAAGACTTGAGAGCAGAATCCTTGAGACGATCAGCACCATGATCGTCAGCGGGATGATCAAGAACCCTCATCTTTCCAGGTTTACCTCCATCACGGAGGTGGACCTCTCATCTGACAATGCCAATGCAACGGTATATGTCTCAACGGCCGAGGAAAGGGCCCTTGACAGGAGCGTTGCCGCCCTTAACAGTGCGGCAGGCTTCATCCAGGGCCATGTGGCAAAGGTCCTTAAGACCAGAAACACCCCGAGGCTGACCTTCAAGGCTGACAGAAGCTTCATTGAGGGGGAGAAGTTAAGTTCCCTCATCGATAAGGCAATGGGCAGAAATGAGTGACTTCTCCATACTTCTCCTGGACAAGCAGCCGGGAATTACCAGCTTCCGTTCCCTTCATGAAGTCAAAGCCTGCCATAAGGGCAGCAAGGTAGGGCATACGGGAACACTGGATAAATTCGCAGGCGGACTCATGATAGTCCTAACAGGGGAAGCGACTAAACTCAACCCGCTTTTTTCAGGCATGGACAAGTCCTACAGGGCCGAAGTTGAACTCGGCCGGGAAACGGACACCCTCGATCCCGAGGGTGAGACCGTCCGTACGGCGGAACTTCCCCAAAAAACTGCCCTTGAGAAGGCACTGGAATCATTCAGGGGTGAGATAATGCAGGCTCCTCCCGCCTATTCGGCAATACATGTGGACGGCAGGCGGGCATATGAGAGAATCAGGAAGGGCGAGCAGATTGAAATGGAAAAACGTCCGGTAACAGTGTACTCCCTGACGCTGGAATCCTTTTCCGGATCTTCATGCATTCTCGATGCAAAGGTAAGCAAGGGCACATACATAAGGTCACTGGCCAGGGATGTGGCCGAAGCTGCAGGAAGCTGCGGCTGTCTCAGGAAGCTTGACAGATATGAGGTAGGTCCATACACAAGAGCTGATCTTACCGGACTTACACCCTCTCCTGAGGAAAGCGAGAATCTCCTTTCAAAGGTCTGCCCCCGATATTTCGACTTTGATCCGGCGTACAGGAAACAGCTTGTTAACGGCTTTCTCGACAAAAAGGGAATTATCGGAAAAAGGCCGTCCGAGGACGGCTATTACCGCCTCAGGATGGAAGGTAGACTCTTCGGCGTGGTGAATAAGGAGGGTGGGCGATATACCATCATTGCCCTTACAGAGCGTGACTGAACACTCCTTTTCCGAACTGCTGAGAACAGGTGAGCTTAAAGACAGGAACATGACTGTTGCCATCGGGGTATTTGACGGAGTCCATAACGGACACAGGGACATCTTCACGACCCTGGTCAGGAGGGCACATGACTATCCCGACACCCAGTCAATGGTCATCACATTTGCCACAAACCCCAAAAAAAAGGGGATGCAGTTCACCGACACACTCAGATTAAGGCAGCTTTATGCCGAATCTTTTTCAATAGATCACTTTACGGTGATTGACTTTTGTGAGGATTTCAGTAAGATATCAGGAAGTGAGTTCATTCGCTTGCTATGTACTATGTGCCGTGTCAAAGCAGTCATAGTCGGTGAGGACTTCAAATGCGGTGCTCCGTCATCCCAGGTTACGGCAGAAGAGCTGGGGCGTGAGTTCGCTTCCATAGGTTATGACGTGGATGTCGACATCCGCCCTGCAGTCATGGGCGATGACCAAATGAGAATCTCCTCCACCAGGTTAAGGGAAATGATACGAACAGGTGACATGGACAGTGTGTCCCGTGTCTCCGGAAGGCCGTATACAATCGATCTCCAGGGCATCAGGCAGGAGAAAGGGAGTAAAGGTCTTTTCATGAAAAGGTCAGCCTTTTCCCAGCTGCTGCCACCGGAAGGCCGGTACAGGGCAGAGTATGCGGGATTTCCCGCAACTCTGGAAATAACCCCTGAAGCCGTCATTCTGGAGGGGGAAGGGAAGGGCGACACGGTAAGCATATTAACCAAGGAGTTATAAAATGGTAACAAAAGAGCAGAAAGCGGAAATCGTTTCAAAGTTCGGCGGCAACACAGCCAACACAGGTGATTCAAAGGTACAGGTTGCACTTCTCACTGCAAGGATCAATGATCTTCAGGGCCACTTCAAGGCTAACCCCAAGGATCATGCAGGAAGACGCGGTCTCTTAAAGCTTGTCGGACAGAGAAGAAGACTTCTCAAGTACATCAAGAACAGGGACATCAACGAGTACAGGGATCTCATTGCCGAACTCGGTCTCAGAAAATAAAATGAAAACATATGAAGCTTAGCCGATACAGGCTAGGCTTTATTTGTAAATACAAAGAACCAAAAAAGAACAGATAAGGATTGATTTTATGAGTAATGTAACTTCTGTCTCCGTCAGAATCGGGGATGGTGAACTTGTCTTCGAGACAGGTAAGATCGCCAAGCAGGCGAACGGAGCAGTCTATGCTCACTATGCAGGAAGCGCAGTCATCGCAACAGTCTGTTGCGGCGAACAGCCCTCAGAGCCCATCGACTACGTTCCCGTCAGCGTTGAATACAACGAGAAATACTATGCAGCCGGAAAGATTCCCGGAGGCTTCCTGAAGAGGGAAGGCAAGCCCAAGGACAAGGAAATCCTGGTCTCCCGTCTTATCGACCGCCCCATGCGTCCTCTCTTCGACAAGGCTTTCGGCCGTGAGATCCAGATCGTGCCGACAGTCGTTTCCAGTGACATGACCCACACACCTGACATCGTCGCAATCAATGCGGCTTCATGTGCGGTCACAATTTCAGACATTCCCTTCTATGGCCCGATCGCGGCTGTAAGAGTTGCCCTCATCGGCGATGAATATGTCATCAACCCCACATTCCAGCAGATTCCTCAGGCAAGACTCGATATCGTTGTTGCAGGTACACACGACGGCATCACGATGGTTGAAGGCGGTGCCAAGGAAGTAAGCGAGCAGAACATGCTCGATGCAATTGCCGCTGCTCAGCCCGTCATCACCGAAATCTGTGAGGCACAGATGAAGATGAGAGAACTCTGCGGTAAGGAAAAGCTTCCTCTCATGGATGTTACCGAGGACCTCTCATGGCTCGAGCCCGTCAGGGAGTTCGCTTATCCTCTTGAGAAGGAAGCATCCTTCGTCAAGGGCAAGATGAACAGATATGCTGCCCTCGAGGAAGCTCATGCAAAGGTAAGAGCCCAGTTTGCCGACCTAATTGCAGAGGACGATAAGAGGGAAGGCCAGCTTGCCGCAATGTTCGATGACCTGGAGTACAACATCCTCAGGGCTTCGATCCTCAATGACGGTGTCAGAACCGATGGAAGAAAGGTCACCGAGATCAGGCCCATCACCTGCGAAGTCGGCGTTCTTCCCTGCACCCACGGCAGCGCACTCTTCACCAGAGGTGAGACTCAGTCCCTGGCCGTAACCACACTAGGAACCGCTCAGGATGAGCAGATGTTCGACACCATCGACGGTGAGAAGAGCTTTGCAAACTTCATGCTCCACTACAACTTCCCGCCCTACAGCGTAGGTGAGTGCGGAAGACTCACGACAGGCAGAAGGGAGATCGGTCACGGTCACCTTGCCCAGAGGGCACTTGAAGCTGTCCTTCCCAAGAAGGATACATTCCCGTACACGGTCCGTGTCGTTTCCGAGATCATGGAGTCCAACGGCTCCTCCTCAATGGCTTCCGTCTGCGGCGGATGTCTCTCACTCATGGATGCAGGCGTTCCCATCTCTGCTCCCGTTGCCGGTATTGCAATGGGCCTCATCACTGAAGGTGCCGATTACTCCAAGTATGTTGTTCTTTCCGATATCCTCGGTGAGGAAGACCACCTCGGAGACATGGACTTCAAGGTAGCAGGTACAAGCAAGGGTATCACCGCATTCCAGATGGATATCAAGATTGCAGGCGTAACCCCCGAGATCATGAGCAAGGCCCTTCAGCAGGCAAAGGATGGCAGAATGCACATCCTCGGTATCATGCACGACACCCTTGAAGGACCCAGATCCGAGATCAGCGAGCTTGCTCCCAAGATCCTGACGATCAAGGTTCCTGAAGAGACTATCGGTGCAGTCATCGGTACGGGCGGCAAGACCATCAAGGGAATTGCCCAGAAGGCCGGTGCCGAAATCAACATCGAGGATGACGGAACCGTCATGATCTACGGCAGGAACAATGCCTCTGCACAGGAAGCAAAGAAACTCATCCTCTCAATAATTGAGAAGCCTGAGGTCGGCAAGATCTATCACGGTACCGTAAAGCGCATTGTCGACTTCGGTGCATTCATTGAAATCCTCCCCGGCAAGGAAGGTCTCTGTCACATCTCCAAGCTTGCAAAGACAAGAGTCAAGCAGGTTACCGATGTCCTCCAGGTAGGACAGGAAGTCGATGTCAAGCTCATCGAGATCGACAGGATGGACAGACTCAACCTTTCCTACGTCGATGCCCTTCCCAAAGAGGACAAGTAATGGAGGAAATAAGGATTACCCTTAAGGAGGGAGCTTCGGCTCCTTCCTATGCCAGTGCGGGAAGTGCAGGTGCCGATGTGCGTGCATATCTCCCTGACGGGGTGGTCACGATAGAACCGGGAAAAGCGGTACTGATACCTACAGGAATATGTGCCGCAATTCCTGAGGGATATGAAATTCAGGTGCGGCCCCGTTCCGGACTCGCCCTGAAGAAATCCATAACAGTTCTTAACACTCCGGGAACGATAGATTCAGACTACCGGGGTGAGATCGGTATCATACTGATCAACCATTCAGATGCTCCGTTCACCGTCAGCCACGGGGACAGAATAGCCCAGCTGGTATTTGCAAGATATTCGTCTGCGGTCTATACTGTCGTAAGTGAGCTAGATGAAACTCAGCGCGGAAGCGGAGGTTTCGGCTCCACAGGAGTCTGAATGTTCAGGGGAAGAAAAAGAAACACGATACTTTATTTCCATATCTCGATGGAATTTCTCATCAATTTTCTTGTATCTTTCATATTTTTCTTCTTTATTTTTTTCATCAAAAAGATCCTCCTTCTTGTCAAGAAAGTCCTGCTTAAAAACGTCGACATCCAGACAATGCTCATACTGGTGCTCTGTGCAATCCCGCAGTTCCTCCAATACGTCATACCATTTTCAACCCTGTCTGCATCCAGCATGGTGCTGGGTGATCTGGGAGCGAACAACGAGCTTCTGGCACTGAGGAGCCTGGGAATACCGATGAAACGGGTCTATACCGTACTCATCGTTATCTCCCTGATCCTCTCATTCCTGACCTTCCAGGTCTCAGATACCCTGATGCCTGAAAGCCAGAAGGTATACAAAAAGCTGCTTGGCGACATAATGAGGGATCTTCCGACCTTTGAGCTCAGTGCAAACGGAACAAATACAGTCGGCAACATCGTGCTTGTGAACCAGGATGTGGAAGGAAACAGGATTGATGACATACTTCTCTTCAACAATGCCGCTGATCCCGCCCAGACCCTTTCCGCAAGGGAAGGTATCCTTGAGCTTACCGACACGGAGCGTTTCATCTACCGCCTGGACCTTGAGGATGTGAACATGATGCTGAGTGAGGATGACATAAACTCCTGGTCCTTTGCAAAGTCTGAGAATGCCACGCTCTATCTTAACTTCTCCGACCAGATTCCGGCACTTACCGGTGACAGTCCGTCAAACCTTTCCAATTCCGAGCTATCCGTGCTGATAAGGGAAAAGGAGGCAGAGCAGAAGGACAATGTGGCCAGATTCAACAGGAACAGGACCTCCCTGCTGACTTCCCTCGCTGCCAGCCTGGACAGTATAGACACTTATGAAGATTACACCATGGAGCGTTCGTCTGTTGAAAAGAATCTCCGTGAACTTGAAATATACGGCACGGAGGAACCGATCGGCTTCTACTACCAGTACTATGTGGCCGAGTGGCACAAGAAGTACGTGCTTTCCTTTGCCTGCTTCTGTCTAACAATCGTGACCTTTCCGCTTAGCTTCATCAAAATAAGGTACGGCAGACTCTTCGGCTTCGGTCTTTCGCTGCTGTTTGCAGTTGCCTACTGGTACATTCTTTTCTTCAGCCAGCTGAAAATCTTTGATGTATCATTTTCCAGTGCCTGGCTCATGTGGATCTGTGATGCCGTCATGCTTGCCTTCGGAATCATACTGCTGGCAGTGAAGAGGAAGTAGCATGAAGATAGTATCAAGGTATATCGTAAGATCAATCATGAGAACTGCCCTTATAACGCTTTTCATCTGCGTGATGCTCGTGCTGGCAGTTGAGCTCTTCAGCCTGATGAACTCCATAGTGAACAACAGCGTGCCCTTTTCCCAGATCATAAGACTTTCCGTGCTGGGACTTCCCGAGTACCTGATGATGGTTGTATCGGTATCGTTTCTCTTCGCATCGACCTTTTTCCTCTCCCAGCTCTCGGCAAACAATGAACTCATCATCCTCTTCAATACCGGGATGAGCTATGGGAAGATAGCCAGGAAGGTAATTATCCTAGGCTTAATCGTGACAGTGTTTTTCTTTATCTTCTCTGAAACGGTCATGATAGATGCCAGACTGGAACATGATCGACTCAACGATGAGCTTTTCGGGCTGTCGGGAACTGCAGACAGCAGGAACATAACCCTCACGGATCCGGAGGATTCATATGTGATCCACGCCTCAAGATACAGTGAGGAGTCCCAGACGATCCACGCAGTCACTCTTATCGAAACCTCCGGGGAGGGAATAAAGCGGAGACTCACCGCCGACAGGGCTGAGTATCTTCCGGATAAAGGATACTGGAGATTTTACATGGCAAGGCTATGGGAGGCTGAAGGCAGCACACTTAAAACCTCTTTTTCTGAAATCCATGATGATCCCCTGGTTACGATAGAACCGCGTCTTTTCAGGAATTATTCAAATGACGTGACCACGATGGAGAGAAGCGATGCGATAAACTATCTCAGAAGGCTTGAGAAGCTGGATAAGGCCAGCTGGTATGTGTCGGCAACAGACTTCTGGCAGCGGCTCTTTTCTCCGTTTTCCATCTTGATACTTATGATAATCTCTGTTTCAATGAACTACAGATTCAAAAAGAACGTTTTTCTCTTCAGTATAATCCTGAGTCTCTGTACCGCAGTGGTCTACTATGTATCAGTAATGGTTTTCACCATTTCCTCATCTCAGGGAGTGACTGAGCCCTATATGTCCGTGCTCGCACCCGTACTGATAATAAGCGTTCTGTCCCTCATCGAGAGGGCAATCGGAGGTGCACGTGGCTGAAAGGATATTCACCGAAATCCTGAGGGATAAGGAAACAAAGGCGAGACTGGGATATATCGACCTGCCCCATGGCAGGGTGGAAACACCCGCATTCATGCCTGTGGGTACCAACGGTACCGTAAAGGGAATTTACCATGACAAGGTTGAGGAAATAGGGTATAAGCTCATTCTGGGAAATACATACCACCTCTATCTCAGACCGGGGCTTGAGGTACTTGAGAAGTTCGGAGGCCTGCATAAGTTTTCCAACTGGAATCATAACATACTGACAGACAGTGGCGGCTTTCAGGTGTTCTCCCTCTCGGGCCTGAGGAAAGTCAAGGAGTCTGGCGTCACCTTCCAGTCCCACATAGACGGCTCAAAACACGTCTTCACCCCGGAAAAGGTCGTAGACATCCAGAGCGTGATCGGATCCGACATCGCCATGGTTCTCGACGTCTGCACGCCTCCCGGCATCGAATACAGGAATGCAAAGGAAGCATGGCGTGTTACCAAGGCCTGGGCTGAAAGAAGCATTCAGGAAAGAAACAGGTTAGGGGAAAAGTTCCGCGGAAACCTCTTCGGCATAGTACAGGGTAATTTCTACAAGGACCTTAGAAAGGAATCGGCAGAGACTCTGTCAGAAATGGACTTTCCCGGAATCGCAATCGGAGGACTTTCCGTCGGCGAAACAAAGGATCAGTTCCTTGAGTATCTGGAGTACACTGCTTCCTACATCACCGATGAAAAACCCCGTTACGTCATGGGAATCGGAAGTCCCGATTACATCCTGGCATGCGTGGAGAACGGCATTGACCTCTTTGACTGCGTGCTTGCAACCCGTATGGCCAGAAACGGAGGAATCTTCACCGATGACGGAGTAATCACGATGAAGAAGGCAGTTCACAAGTTTGATGAGCGTCCGCTCCAGGAAGGGTGTACATGCACATGCTGTCAGAAGTACTCCAGGGCATATCTCCACCACCTGATCAAGTGCAATGAGATGCTGGGCGGAATGCTTGCAACTGAGCATAACCTTACATATCTGTACAATCTGATGGAAAGAATTCGTCTTGCGATCAGGGAAGGCAGGTTTGCCGAGTTCAAGAGGGAGTATCTTGCACGCTTCTACGGATGACGGAGGGGAGAGGAACTCCCTCCTCCTGATGGTAATGACCCTTATCTCAAGACTTCTGGGAATAGTCAAGGCAAGGGTCATTTCCTCAGTCTTCGGGGCCGGTGCCCTGGCAGACAGCATCAACTATGCATATACAATCCCCAATAACCTGAGAAAGCTCTTTGCTGAAGGCTCTCTGAGTCAGGCATATCTTCCGCTGATGAGAGCACGCTCGGATGAGGATGAAAGCCTCTTCATAAGTCAGCTCATGAGTTTCCAGATCGTTGTCTTCCTGCCCCTTATCGCGGCATCATTCATCTTTGGCAGTCGGATCATCACCATATCCAGCGGCTTCACTGATCCCTTCCAGCTGGAAGTCGCTTCGGCACTCTTTCCGTTTTTCATGATCTTCCTCTTCCTGATTTCACTTTCAACCGTGTTCTCAAGTGCGCTTCAGGTCAGAAAGTCATTTCTCATCACAGGTGCAGGTCCGATTTTTTTCACTCTTACCGTGATAGGCTCCGTAACCCTGCTATCAGAAAACCTCAGACACTTCTCCATGGCGGCAGGAACCGTCATGGGAGCAGCCGTACAGCTTGTCAGTCAGTATGCGGTGCTGAGACGATTCGGGATTGGAATCAGGTTCACCCTGAAATTCAGAACTGAGCGCTTTAAGAGAATGATCAGGGTGTTTCTTCCTGCCACCGTCTACTCCCTTATCCTCATTGCAGACCAGTACATATCATTTTATCTGGCATCAGGACTGGAGGAGGGGGCCGTGAGTGCCGTCACGAACTCCGTCATCTTCTATCAGACACCTTACGGAATCTTTTTCGCATCCCTTTCAAGCGTGTATTTCCCGCTGCTCACAACAGCCGCGGATAATGAAGAGAGAAACAGGACGCTCACTTCAGCCCTGTCCCATCTGGCAGCATTTCTCATTCCAAGTGCGGTAATCCTGCTGTCTCTTTCAGAGGAGTGCATCTCTGCAGTCCTTCAGAAGGGGGCATTCACCTATGAAAACACGGTTCTTACTGCGGAAGTTCTAAAGTTCTACCTGCTTTCAATGGTCCCGCTCTCCTTTTCATCAATGCTGTCCCGATACAGCTACAGCATAGGAGATTACATCTTTCCCGTTATTGTTTCTGCAGTAAATCTCATTGCCGATGTGACGGCAATGAAACTTTTCATTGCAGCCGGTCATGGGGCTGAAAGCATCTCAATGGCACTTCTGGTTTCATCGTGCATATCCCTTGCCATGTACCTGACAAGACTGAAGGGATTTTCATATCTCACACTTCTGAGAAAACTTACACAGACGGCAGTGGCCAATATACCCCTTATCATCCTGGCTCTTGTCTATTCCGGGCTTGAAATCACATACCATGTGAACGGTTCTTCCCTGAGGTCTTTTGTCATCACGGCATTGACGGGAGCAGGTTTTCTGGCAGTGACAGGTATTTCATACATCATTTTCCGGGTTCCTTTCATGGAAGTCCTGAGACGGAAAAGATGAGCTCATGGAAAAATTAACAGCGTGGCATCTGCCACGCTGTCATTGCCATCAGAAGTCAGCGACCTCAATGGAGAGAATCGTGTAATCGTACTTCGTGCCGTTGATCTCAAACTTAAGTTCATCACCGACAACCTTGTTCAGCAGCTGCATTCCAAGGGGGGTCTTGAAGTTGAGGATGAACCTGTCCGGATCGCTTTCCCACTGACCGAGGATGGTGTAGGAAATATCCTTTCCTGAGAGGTTATCCCTCATGCCGACCTTGGTTCCGAAGCAGATTCTTGAGGGGTCGACCTTGTCAGGTGTGATGACCTGAGCCTTTTCGATCTCCTCGGAAAGAGTCCTCAGTTTGGCGTTGAGGTTCTTCTGCTTGTCCTTGCCGTACTGATACTCAGCATTCTCCCTCAGGTCTCCGAGAGCCCTTGCATCGGCGATTTCATCGGCGACTTCCATGAGCTCAACATGCTCAATGTGATCCTTCTCCTTAAGCTTTTCGTCAAGGCACTTCTGAGTGCAGAGGAAGCCTGTGGGAATGAGGTTCTGGGTCTGTACCGGCGCCTCATCATCAAAGAACCTGAAATCAGGATACTTCTCACTGATGTGGTATTTGATGGTGACCTTCTTGCCGGGATCGATGTTCTTATCATTTGCGATGATGGAATAGATCTTACCGGCCATCTCGACACCGCCTTCATCCAGAGCCCTGTAGATGAGCTTGTCCGTGAAGAGATACTGCTCAACGAGGGCATTTCTCTTCTTGTTCTCGGTTACGTCCTTCTTAAGCTCCACGCAGCTGGCTGTGTAGTCGAGCAGCAGAAGCATTGTGAGGATGAGTGTCTCCTCAGTGATTCCGGCCTTCTCCCATTCCTTCTCGCTGGCATTCTTCAGGTTCCATAACAGCACATCAGGGAGATCCCTGTAGTTGTTGACGCTGTCACGGAGCATTTCGATGAACACCTTACCCTGTCCGAGGGACTTGAGACGCTCGGGGATGAAGGAGTAGGTGTAGTAGGGGAAGCAGCCCCTGAGGACATCGGCCCAGTTCTTATCGGTATCGATGACGTTTTCCAGGAAGGACTTCTTCAGCTCGGCGCTGTTGATCCTGTTGAAGAGCTGTACCTTGTCAGGTATTTCCTTATAAAGGGCGGAGAACTCAACGGGCGAATCGATCTTTGCCGTGGAGATGTTGTCATGACTTCTGAGATTGTCAAGCAGCAGGTATGAGGAGATGACGGTGTCATCAACGCCGTTGCGTCTTGACTTCAGGACGGAGTTGAAGAACCTTATCATCTCGGCAAAGCTGTCTGAGTCGGTGTCATAGTTCTCGCTGATGAAATCCCTGACATGTTTTACCTTGCCGTAGAAGTCACCCTCACCCTTGAAGAGCAGAAGCTTCTTCTCTTCCGGTGTGATGGGTGTGGTCCTGAGGGTATAGGTCTCATTCTCACCGATCACGACGGAGAAGTAGGGGTCCTCCATAAGGACCTTCTTAGCTTCCTTCTTGAATTCATTCCACTCCTTTTCGTTGAGGACCCTCGGGCAGAGATCTGTCTTCATGTCCTTGAGGGAGCACTTCCTTCCATGGCTTTCCATGATCGTGGTAAGGGCCCATTTCGTATCGGACTTTACCTTGGCTGCAAGCTTCTGAGGCACCACGGCCCTGAGAACGCGGATGTGGTTCTTCGCAAGGGGAGTGAGGGCCCTGAAGGCCATGTCGGCGGACATCTTTACTTCGTTCTTGCCGAAGTTGATGATGACCTCGGTGGGTGTGATGGATTTGATGACACCGAGCCTGTCCGAAGACTGCTGGTAAACGAAAGATCCGTTATCGAAGGCGATATCTGTCTCGAAGGCATCCATGGCCTTCATGAAGTCTGATGAACCTACCTTGAGGGCAGAGCGGGTGATGCACTGCTTCAGACGTGAAGAGGATGCATACTTCTTCTGATATGCGATTATGATTGCGCCCTGGGCATCGGTATTGTCCCTGTTGAGCTCGATTTCCTTCCTCAGCACCTCAATGCTTCTGTTGATGTCGGAATTGACAGTTCTCAGGAGTTCGTTGAGAAGCTCGGTGGCAAAGTCATGATTGACCTGGACCGCAGCCTTGTCGGCAGCTCCGAGGAAGTATCCGAAATCGTCACTGCTGATCTGGAGGAGGGTAGCCCATACGCTTCTTACATTGTCAAGCTCCTTTGCGGCAATGAACCTCATGAGGGCACGGCGGTAGTAAAGGACCGCATTTTCAATGTCCTTTTTCTCCAGGTAGTGGTCAGCAAGCTTCTTGGTGAGCTTCCTTTCCTCATAATCAACCTTGACTATACGCACATAAAGGGGCCACTTCTCGTCATCGCGGCCGGTTTCCTCATAGCAGTCCGCAAGGGCACGCAGTGCGCTCTTGTTTTCATTGAGAGAGAGAATCTTTGAGCAGAGGAACTCAACCACAGGCCAGTTGTGGATCTCATAGAAGGAGACCAGAAGATTCTGCATGTTGATGTTGTCCTCATGGGGGCGGCGGATCATTGAGACGGAACCGGAAACATAGCGGCCGAACACACTGTCCTCACGCTCCCTGATGAGAGCGTCTGATAATTCCTTGACAGCGGTAAGATCATCACTGTCAATCTTTTTGATGACCTTGTCAAACTCAATGAAGCTTTCCGGCTTAAAGGCCTGAAGCTCCGCCTTGGTAAACGGCTTGTCGCCTTTGAGCATGGTTTCTATTTTCATAAACACCATCCTTTGAAAATAATGATGATAAAATACGAAAAACAAACCGGGCAAGGGGAGACCTTGCTCGGCATTTTTCACTTATGACCCAATAATAACACCAAAGGGCGGAAAATGCAAATTTATTTTTTATCTTTATTATGACGCAATTTACAATAGTGTTCTTTTAAAAGGGAATAGATGACTGACGAAACAGGAACAGCCATTAACATGCCCGCAATTCCGAAGAACGATCCGAAGACGGTAACTGCGAGAAAAGTGTACACGGGAGGAAGCCCTACTGAGCTTCCCACAACCCTTGGATAGATGAGATTTCCCTCAGTCTGCTGCAGTATAATAAGGTATATCAGAAAGACAAGCCCCTTGACCGGACTGGCGACCGCAATGATGAATGCCGATACCAGGCCGCCGATCAGTCCGCCCCAGATCGGGATGAGCGCAGTAACCATGATGAGACACCCGATCATGGGTGCATAGGGGAGGCGGAGGATCACCATGCCGAGAGCACAGAGACTTCCGAGTATTACCGCTTCAAGGCACTGGGCGGTTATGAACCGGGAAAAGGCTTTGTTGGCAATCGAGATCACATGGGAGGCCCTGATCCTGACGGATTCGGGGAGGAACAATTCAGCAGCCTTTGCGATATCTGAGGAAACACGCTCCCTGTCCGCCACGAAGTAGAGTCCAATCATGAGGCTTACGAAGAAGCCGACTGCGGCTGACACGATCTGGGAAACACTGCCCACCGCGGTGGACAGAAGTCTTGTTCCGCTGGTTTTCAGGTAATCGGAGAGCCGTGTGACCATTTCCGTGAATAATGACTCTGCAAATGAAAGATATCTGATGAAGGTTTCATCTTCTCCCTTTTCGCTGATAAGGGCCTGCATCTTATGGGAAAACTCAATGGCTGAGTCATACAGAAGCTGCAATGACCGAACCAGCTGTGGAATGATGAGCATGAGTATCAGGGTCAGCACGCCTATGATGATTATCAGACTGAGTGCAATCGAAATCGCGCGCCGCCTTGAAAACCTGATGAGCTTTTTCTCGAGGAAGGAGACCGGTATCGAGAGTATGTAGCAGATTACAAACCCCAGAAGGACAGGCATGATGACCTGGGAAAAAAGTGATGAGAGGAAAGCCGTCACCGAAGAGAGACTTCCAAAGAGATGGTAAATGAAAATGAGAATCACTCCCAGCAGCAGGAAGGACAGGAAATCACGTTTTTTCATATATACGATTATAATACAGAGGAAATGTATTCAACAGTCAGATTTGTATATAATTTCAACAAATATGAATCACTATTGTGTTATTATTTGCATGAAATGTTATAAATAGAACTTATATGTTTTACAATTGTGCCAATAAAAACAGAAATTTGATTAACACACAGATTAGAATTGCTTTCAAAGAAAGAAAATAATTGAATAAAAATTCAGAAAATAATATTGAAGAAAGAAATTCAAAAAGATACTATATCACACAAATCCACTAATAAAGGAGTCACACATGAAAAAAGTAACCATTGCATTACTGGTTATGCTTCTTGCATGTTCCTTCGTATTTGCAAACGGTGCAAAGGAAGAAGCTGTAAAGGCTGACGACACATTCCACATCGGTATCGTAACCGGTACCGTATCCCAGAGTGAGGATGATCTCAGAGGTGCTGAGGCTCTCATCGCTGAGTATGGTGCAGTCAAGGACGGCGGCATGATCCAGCACGTCACATATCCTGACAACTTCATGGACGAGCAGGAAACAACAATCGCAGTCATCGTAGGACTTGCTGATGATCCTCTCATGAAGGCAGTCATCGTAAACCAGGCTGTTCCAGGAACAACCGAGGCTTTCCGCCAGATCAAGGAGAAGAGACCTGACATCCTCTGCTTCGCAGGTGAGTCCCACGAGGATATCCCCGTGATCAGCTCAACTGCTGACCTCGTATGTAACAACGACTTCGTTGCAAGAGGTTATCTCATCATCAGGACAGCTCACGAGCTCGGATGCGACACATTCGTTCACATCTCATTCCCCCGCCATATGTCCTATGAGACAATGAGCCGCCGTGTTGCCATCATGAAGGCTGCATGTGAGGAATTCGGCATGAAGTTCGTCCTTGAGACCGCTCCCGATCCCACATCAGACGTAGGTGTCGCAGGTGCTCAGCAGTACATCCTCGAGAAGGTTCCCGCCTGGATTTCCCAGTACGGCACGAACTCTGCATTCTTCTGTACGAACGATGCACACACCGAGCCTCTCCTCAAGCAGCTCCTCCAGTACGGCGGCTACTTCATCGAAGCTGACCTTCCGTCACCCCTCATGGGATATCCCGGAGCTCTCGGCATCGACCTTACCGCTGAGGCAGGTGACTTCACCGCAATCCTCAACAAGGTTGAGTCCGCAATCGTAGAGAAGGGCGGTGCAAACAGATTCGGTACATGGGCTTACTCCTATGGCTACACCCAGTCCGCAGCTCTTGGACAGCATGCAATCAACTGTATCAAGGGTGAAAGCGAGCCCACGAACCTCAACGACCTCTGGAAGGCTTACAACAAGTTCACACCAGGTGCAAAGTGGAACGGTTCCTTCTACACAAACGCTTCAACAGGCGTCAGAAGCAAGAATGCGGTTCTCATCTATCAGGATACCTACATCATGGGCGGCAAGGGCTTCATGGGCAATGCCGACGTCGAGGTTCCCGAGAAGTACTTCACCATCAAATAGTTTTTCTGCAGAAACTGTTTATCCGGAGGGGAAACTCTCCGGTTTGATGTTCTTGGACATGGATAGTGTCCAAGAACATGAGACCAATCAATAAGAGGTGCATGCCTATGAGTGACGCTTCCATTCTGCTTGAAGCGCGTAACATAAAGAAAGATTTCTTCGGCAACGTTGTCCTGAAGGACGTGAATTTCACCCTTGCAAAGGGCCAGATACTTGGCCTTGTGGGTGAAAACGGTGCCGGAAAGAGCACGCTCATGAAGATCCTGTTCGGTATGAACGAGATCTCTGAAACGGGCGGCTACGGCGGACAGATTTTCCTCGACGGAAAGGAAGTCAGGTTCCAGACTCCCTTCGATGCCCTTGCCGCGGGTATCGGAATGGTTCATCAGGAGTTTTCCCTGCTTCCCGACTTTACCGCAACCGAGAACATCGTCCTTAACAGGGAAAGCGAAAAGTACAACGTGCTCTCCGAGGTGTTCGGAAAACGGATGAATACCCTTGACCGTAAGGAAATGGCACGCACCTCCATAGAAGCCATCAACAGGCTCGGTGTAAAGCTCAGTGAGAAGATGCAGGTATCGGAGATGCCTGTCGGTCATAAGCAGTTCACCGAGATTTCCAGAGAGCTGTCAAGGGAGAGCATGAAGCTCCTCATTCTTGACGAGCCGACCGCGGTCCTTACCGAAAAGGAAGCGGAAACCCTGCTTTCCACAATGAGGAAGCTGGCAGATTCCGGAATTTCCATCATCTTTATCACACACCGTCTTCAGGAGATCATGGATGTCTGTGACAAGATCCTGGTCATGAGGGACGGGTGCATCATTTCCGAGCTTATGACCGCTGAAACCAGTGTCCGTGACATCACGAGGGCAATGGTAGGACGTGAAGTCAAAAGCAATGATGGAAGTCGCAGTGCGGAAGACAGATCGGGCAAAGAGGAGATCATGAGCATCAGCAGTCTCTGGGTCAACATGCCCGGTGAAATCGTAAGGGATGTGAACCTTTCAGTCAGAAAGGGTGAGATCCTCGGCATCGGCGGTCTGGCAGGCCAGGGAAAGCTCGGCATTCCCAACGGCATCATGGGTCTTGCCCAGGCAGGCGGAAAGGTTGTCTTCAAGGGTGAGGAAATAACCCTTAACGATCCGGCAGGGTGTCTGAAAAGGGGTCTTGCGTTCGTATCCGAGGACAGAAGGGGAGTGGGCCTCCTGCTCGATGAGTCACTGGAGTGGAACGTATCCTTTACAGCAATGCAGAGTCAGGACAAATACCTCAAAAAGTATTTGGGAGGACTCATCAAGTGGAGGGACCAGAAGGCGATCGAGGAGGTCACGAAAAAGTATATCGACGAACTTCAGATCAGATGCACCGGCACGCGTCAGAAGGCAAAGGAGCTTTCAGGCGGCAACCAGCAG
>JALEVV010000058.1 GCA_022788185.1 Spirochaetales bacterium
GCTGTTTTATGTTCTTATGTCTGGCTATTCTCTATAAGCATCGGATGATGGTGTCAGATCAACATAAACCTTCAGAAAGATTCATAAGTAACACCGTAAGCATCCTTTATCTCTCCATAATTCAAATCGATTGATTTTGCAAACCAAAAGTTTTTATCTTCTTTTGGGGTTGTCCACCATGTCCGATATCGCTCCTGATCAATAATCCTGATGTCTACTTTTGCAGGCATGTTACTGAAAATGCATATCTGAACATAGTAACAATTATCATAAGTACTATCTGTCATGTCTTTCCATAACTGATCTGCGAAAGGCTGTCCACCTGCATTATATGGTTCTTTCTCTGCTTTGCCATTGAGATAATCACTTAATGATTTATACCTGAAGTTTCCGATCAGAACTTTTACAGTTGACCCTTTACTATCATATTCAGACTTCGTAATTTCATATGATTCTTCCAGTTCACCTAATTTTCCGGCAAGGTTTTCAATGAAAGTAACTGTTTCCTCTGCTTCCACTATGGGTATACCGGAACTAACGGAAGGCTCATCTTCATATTTGACTTCACCTGTATTACAGTCATACACAACTCGGGCATCGGGAACTTTGCTTAAATCCACAACCTGAGGATTGATTCTGAAAGGCGTTTCTGATTTCAGATCGATATCCACGGACATGTCGTTGCTGAACCGGCAGGAAAGAGCATACCATGAACCATCGTATGAAAGGAGATCACTGCCATTGGCAATGCGTATCTCAATTACCAGTACTTCTCCTGTCTTCTTATCAACATATGAAGCATATTCGACATATGTTTTGCCTTCTTTGTAAGTGACATCGTAGTGCTGGTGGAGTAACGCATTATTCTTCGGATGTTTCTCCTGTATGTAATTGACAACATCCTGATCGAAACTATTGTATTCAACTAATTCCGCAACGAAAACAAGTTCTTTATTATCGGGATTCTCAGGCCTGTAATTAAGGATAACTTCTCCATCTATGAATCTTGAAGTCGATGCATGGTATACGTTGCCTATTTCTCCCAGTTCTTCTGCGATAGGAAGATAGCATAAGCTTTCATTGACTGTTGGAGCATCAGGCTCTGCTGGAGTGTTAGGTTCATATGGTGCCTGCACGTTATTGCTGCATGATATGAGCGAAAAAGCCAGTACTAGAAATAAAAACAATTGTTTCATGAATAACCCCTCCAATAGGAGTGTATCTTAGAATACCCTTCACTTCAACAATAACATTTACCCCTAAAGCAATGTGCCATAACATCGCACAAAAATGCGGCTCAGGATGGATTTGTTTGCCGTATACCTTCTGTAATCGCAAGAAATTATAAGCTCCCAAGCAGAGAAAGCCATCATCAGACAAATAATGCCATCCGACCACAATGAATGGGAATCAGGTTAGCTTTACTATTATAAAAGAGATAATATACATGATAATTACAGTAACTGTAGCGTACTTCTTGAATTTTCTTTTCGGTATCTTATTTCCTTTTAATATAATGAAATCATCTTCCTTGCGACTTTTTGATATAATGAAAAAGATTAAACCTAACACCAGAAAGAATATGAAATAGGGGAGTGCATGAATGACGCTGGAGCCATGCTTCAAAAAGCTGTAAATCTCTTGAACAGAAATATAAAATGAAATACAGCTCATAAGAAAATAACCGGGTCTGAGCTCTTTTATATTTAACCGCTGAAGAGTTTTATCTATAAAATCCATATCATCATCATGATGAGTATGTATTTCATCATCGTTAACATTTGCTGCATAGTTCATATCTTCTTCTGATAAGGCGTCCTCGGGTACAAGATAAAAGTTTCCTTCTCTCTGAAGCAGTTCGATTAGTCTTGGACCGCTGATCAGCTGCATATTTTCAGTATAACAGTCGGCATCCTTAGGAAGTTTACCAGTGAATATGAATAATCCTTCTGTTTGGTATCTGTCGCATATAGCCGAAAAATCCATTATCATTCTTAGTGGAACTGTGCCATTGTATCGTTTAATCTGTATTGGATGTTTTTCCCCATAGTATTCAACCCATCCATCCACACCATGGTCTCCTGAATACTTCGGCCCATGATAAGCAAGGTATCTATGATCGCAAAGTGCCGTGATTATCAATTCTTCAAAAGCAAGTGGATGCATTTTTCGTATGATCATCTCGATTTCAAGAGGTGCGCATTTCTGCAGAATACTGTAAATTCTTTCACCTTTTGATTGATAACTACGCACTATTTCCCGCTCTGTTGTTAAAAAACCGTTTCGTGCGACAAAAGGTTTCATTTCATCCAGCTCTTTAAGCTTTGGCAGTTTTTTCATATTTCCCTCAATTCTCAATAATTTCATTGTTCATCTTAATTGGGGATAAAGGGGCTGTAAAGACAATACGCCACAAAACCGTGGACTCGAAGTCTCTCAACTGATTAATTCCCAACCGGATAAGCGATGAGGATTTTGCTTGATCAGAATCAATGGATACCCAGGTGGGAAAGACACTGCCAGCGGTATCCATGACAGCGTCTTTTGTTATAGATTTTTACAGCTTTTAAAAGGCGGTAGCAGTACCTTTTGAGAATTGCCTGAGCAATTTGAGAATTACCCCTTACTTTTTGAGAATTGAAAAGGAGCAGGGGTGCATCCTTCCGGGATTCAGACCTGAAAATCAGGGAAATAATGAGGTTTTTCTGAAGGCAAAAAAAAGAGTCGGTTTTTATTTTCTTACATATAAAGAATTAACCGACTCTTTGAATTGTATTAAAATGTGATACTTAGATACGGTGAAGCAGGCTTTTGATACCATTACACCGCAAGATTGTGCAGGCTGGTTCCGTTCGTGTGGCTATTCTGGATAATTTGTTGGTTTGCTATAATCACATTGAATACCACTCCGTTGTGTGTACGATTGTGGGTACGCATAGTGTTGCAGGAGCGAGGCAGCACACGCATTACAAAACTGACAACACAGACGAAGAAAACAAATCACAAGAAAATGAAAACAAGGGGCGGATCTGTTTTCCGCACCCTTGCAGTAAGTTATTACTGCATGTTGAATTTAACTGATCATCCTCTGAATATTCAGCAATTCCATGTATTGCTGATAATAGGTATCACCGAGCATTGCACCTGAAAGGATGCGACAGTCTTGTCCGTATGGGCTTATCTCCACCAGACAGATTTTGTTTCAGGCGTATACCAGTCGCTCCAGCAGTACCGTTGCTCTCCGTCGTACAGGAGCCACTCAGAGGGGCAGGTCGTCTGCTCCCAGTCAAGCGGTCTTGCGGCCTCATGCGGAAGTGACGCGATCCGGAAGGCTTCGTGGATCGCTTTGCGCTGGCAATCCTTCTGCACGGCAGCATCCGCCGAAACGAACAACGGTGTTCCGCTATGCGCCAGCAGATGCAGCCACTGCTCGTTCAGATGCCACGGGACAGCATCCGTGGAGCCCACGCAGTCGGCATCGCAGGCATAGAACGCATTGTGCTGAGGCATGCGCATGGCCAGCGTATTGATGCCCATTCTGCGTGTTCTCTCCCAATCGCGGCCGCTGGTATCATCGCCTGTGCGCTGGATCTCAAATCGGCCGGCAGCCAGGTGACTCACCGTGTTGCAGCCCAGTACCATGGATGTGCCCGCGCCTTCACGGATCGCATCATATAAAGCAACCGTGATCTCCGAATTGGTGCGAGTGGTGTCATGCAGTGCGGAAGGACGGCCAATGCGGTCGCCATGCGGGTCCTTCCCCCATCCGCCCATCAAGTCGAAGCAGGTGAAGTCATGCTTCAGCAATTCAAAGCCCCAGCTGCTCAGCTCGTGCATTGTCTCGCGGATATAGTCCAGCACAGCCGGAACCGAGGGGTCCAGCGTATATCCGATTTTTTCGGTACGCATGACCCAGGCGGGATCGACCTCCGCATCCCACAGCAGTGGGCGGAGCCACAAGCCGGGCCTGACCTGCATCTCTTTCATCTGTGCTGCGAGGTCCTGCATAGCTCCAAAGCGCGCATTGCCGCGCCAGGGGCCGCCGTTGGTCTCCTGATGGTCGGCGTTCAGCTGCCAACCGTCATCGATCACCATGAACGGTCGGTTCGCATTGCCATCTGCCATCTCGGCAATAAAGCCGGTATCGCTGATGATCTGCTGCGCAGAGCTGCGGCCATAGGCATAGTACCAGTTGTTGCCGCCATAAACAGGTGCATGCGGCAGGCGCGGATGGTCACACAGAGTCCGCACCTGCGCACACAGAAAATCATAGGCATTGCCGGGCTGATTGAACACAGCGCAGAAGGTGCCGATGGTCAGCGTGCGCTTTCCCAGCAGCACGCCCTGATTACCGCTGCGCGTATCGCACAAAAGCGTGACCGAATGGCTGTCCGTCATCCAGCCCACAAAAGCGCTGCACCCGGTCTTGACCGCCAGGAAGCTGTTGACGTCATCTTCGCGAACCATCATGTACCAGGGCATGACTCTTTCCGGGCGGATGCCCTGCCAGCCAAGATCTCCATAGCCACGTTCCCATGCGTCACCGAAGAACCTTGCATCTTTGCCGAATTCGGTCATCCAGCGCAGACCGATGCACTCGACGCGCGTATTCTCAGCACTCAGCAGCAGATCGTTTCCCTGCCAGTACAGTCTGACGCCGTCCGGCAGTGCCTGCCATCGGCCATTGATGAGCACTTTCACTTCATTTGGGCGATCCGTTAAAAACGCTTTCATTAGGTTTCCCCCTTAGTAGATTGGAACTGTTCACACTATTGTATCAATTATCATAGCAAACAAGATAAAGCCTGCAAAGACAATGTCGAGTTTGTCGTAGCGAGTAAAAATCCGCCGGAATCGCTTGATTCTCCGAAAGAATCGTTCAACTCTTAATGCGAAACTTCACATTAAGAGTTGAGAATAAGGGAAGCATTCAGAAAGATGACCTCAGCGTGCTGTGCAGCAGGATTTCTTCCTTCTCTTCCGATGTGTTCACGAACCCGACAGGCGTTTCACTCGACAAATACGATGTCCTTCTCAGGAAGGCTCAGTGAGGTGGCGGAATGGGAAACATGACAGCTGATAAAAGGGAGCGGCTGAGAAGGAACATGAGGTTCCTGCTGCTCTCAAACAAGTGTGGAGTAACGTATGTTACGGTATCGGACTGAAATGGAATTGTATTGAAAAGAGTATATTGGCCGCTGTCAGGTATGTGCACCAAAGTAATACAACCCATAATGCTGATGACCTGTGCCATTGCGGATCAGGGGCTGATATACTTTTTGAGAAAACCAGCAGTACCTTTTGAGAATTGTCTGAGCAATTTGAGAATTACACCTTACATTTTGAGAATTGTCCGTGCTTTTTGAGAATTGTCTTGTACAATTTGAGAATTATACCCTGAATTTTGAGAATTTCCCTTACTTTTTGAGAATTGAAAAGGAGCAGAGGTGCATTCTTCCGGGATTCAGACCTGAAAATCAGGCAAATAATGAGGTTTTTCTGAAGGCAAAAAAAAGAGCCGGTTCTTATTTTCTTACATATAAAGAATTAACCGACTCTCTGAATTGTATTAAAATGTGATACTTAGATGCCCAGAACAAGACTCGAACTTGCACGCTCGCGCACTAGCACCTGAAGCTAGCGTGTCTACCAATTCCACCATCTGGGCGCTGATGTTGATTAAACCACGAATCCATGTATTCTGTCAATAATGTGGACGTATATTCCTCTTTATGATAGTCTCAGTCGTTGCAGGGATAAAAGTATTATGGAATATAAGAGCACTGTGACGATACTTCCTGAAGGGATCGATAAATATGCAGCCTTCGGGGAGATTGTAAGAAACTGCGATGTCTTTGACATACTTGATGATAAGGACAGGTACCTGGAGGCTGTGATTAAGCGTGAAAAACTTCAGAGTACCGGAATAGGGCATTCAACGGCCATTGCCCATGGCAAGGTCCCCCATCTTAAGAAGACTACAGTGGCGCTGGGAATTTCCACAGATGGAATTTCATATGATGACATATTCCCTGAGCCCGTTCACCTTGTCTTTCTGCTTGCATCATGTCCCACTAAGCCCTCAGAGTACGTTTCGGCCCTTGGCTCACTTCTGAGCTGGGTACATGAGGAGGAAGTGAGGGAAGGCCTTATTTCCTGTGATTTCGAGCGTCCTTCCGTAAAGGCGTTTCTTGAAATGCTGAAGGGGGAGGATTTTCACAAATTCACGAGGTGATCAGTTCATCGACTCTTATGTCATGATCCTCACGGCAGACTGAATCCAGCACCCTGTCGGCAGTTATCACGCCGATGGAATATATATGGTTTTCCGAGAGGAATCTGTCGTAGTACCCCATGCCACGCCCAAGCCTGTAGCCGTTTCTGTCGTATGCCAGCGCGGGTACAACTATTACAGCATCGGTATAATCAGCAATCTCCCTGCCATGGGGTTCAGGAATGCCGTATGCCCCTCTTTCAAGGCTACTGTCCAGCTCCCTGAAGGTCATTTTCATGCCGCTTATTGATGGAAGGAACACTGGCTTTCCCATGTTGAAAAGTGCCCTGATGTCAGGCTCATCCTTCAGCGGATAGTAAAGAAGTAGGGCAGTGGCATTTCTTACGGCACTGTTCTCATAGAGCTTGTATGTGATTGCCAGCGACTCCTCTCTGGAGACTTCATGGCCCCTTATGGTTCTTCTTAACGTCACCTTGTCCATATGATCACTCCGGAGATGGCTGCAATGATGAGCACCATGATGAGATCCCTGCAGGTGAAGCCGGGGGCCTCCCGCCTCACTTCATCGCTGTAAAGCCTGCCCTCAAGGGCATCTGCATATGAACTTATGTTGTCAAGCAGTGCGGAAAAGAGCGATATGGAGAGTCCTGTCAGTGCCCTGACGGGATGGCGGAGCATCACTTCACCCCTGCTTGCCCGGGCATCCTTTATCCCGACCATCGTTTCGAGGACTGTCGGAATCATGGAGAGGGTGAGTTCCACTATGAAGCCGAAGGTCACTGAGCCCTTTCTGAAGACGGGATACAGGAAGGCTGAGATGCTTCTTGCCGTATCGTTGGGACTTGTGGTGTCAGTGAATATGAGGGACATTACCAGAACTGAGAGAAACTTAAGTGCCGATGCAGCAGCTTCCAAGGCACTCCTTTCATCCATGAGGTCGGTGACGAAAATGAATACCGCAAGAATAAGAAAGAAGGTGCACCCCGCAATGAGACTTCTCCAGGGTAACCTGATTACCAGGGAGAGGAATGCGAGTAAGATGAAATACACCATGATGAATAATGGCGATGAAAAGGACAGGAGGGAGGAAAGCACGATGAGAGCTGAAAGCTTCACCAGCGGGTTGCACCTGTTCATGAAGCCATTTCCCATCCTATGGCGGAATATCACGTAGCCTTCCATGTCAGGCTCCTGAAGGGAAGCGGCGGGATGTATACATCGTTCTTCCTGAGTTCATCGAGGGACTCTTTCGATGGACCGTCAAATACCTTCCTTCCCCTGTTGAGGATGATTACCCTGTCGGTGTGGGCGAGGAAACGTTCGGTCTCATGGGAGACGACGACAAGCGTCACTCCCTTTTCATGGAGACTGATAAGGGTGTCTAACAATGTCATGACTGAGGGCGTGTCCAGAGCGGTGAAGGGTTCGTCAAGGAAAATGATGTCAACCTCCATGGCAAGCACTCCCGCTATGGCAAGACGGCGCTTTTCCCCACCTGAGAGGGTTGAAGGCCTCCTGTTTCTGAGTTCGGTGAGTGAAAAGAGATTAAGCATCTCTTCAGTCTTTGCCCTGATACGATCCCTGTCCCAGCCAAGGTTTTCCGGGCCGAACATGATGTCCTTTTCCACGGTTTCCCCGACGAACTGCAGATCTGAGTTCTGAAAAACAAGTCCCACGGAGGAGAGCCGCTTCTGCCTGCTTTTCGTCACATCCTCACCCTTGATGGCAATGGTTCCCGATGAAGGCTTCTTCAGCCCCTTGATTATTTTAAGAAGCTGACTCTTTCCGGCACCGTTTTTCCCGGCAAGCACGGTGAATGATCCCTTTTCCACAGAAAAGGAGACATCATCAAGGATCTTCCTGCCATCGATGACAAGGGAAACGGAACTGACTTCAAGCACGGGGGACATGTGCTCAGCTTACACTTTTTCCCATGAGCTAATCTACCTGCACTTTGAAAATAATGATAAACTCCGTACTGTGCTTGAAAGGTTTTTAAGGCGGCTCTTCACGGTCGCCGTGACATTCATCCTCTCACTATGTTTCATCTGGCTCTGCCTCCGTATCCTGCCGGGGGACAGTTCGTCATATCTTCTCGGTGACGGAGTGAATGAGAGCGCCATCACGGATGAAATGGGGCTTGGTGAGTTCCTGCTTCGTGCCGTTACCTTTTCCTTCGGACCTTCAGCCTTTGCAGGAAAGAGCGTTAATGAGCTCATTGCAGGGAGGATCGTACCCACGCTGGTTCTTGCATCAATATCCCTTGTCATGGCGGTCGTGTTCACTTCCGTTATGGTATGGCTTGAGATAAGAAAGGGCATTGACACAGCTTTCCGGCTGGTCTCCCTGCTGTCATATACTCTTCCGGCCTTCGTTACGGCTCTTCTGCTGATGCTTGTCTTTGCAAAACTATTCGGTTATCTGCCCTCTTACAGGTCATCGGAACCGCTAGTCTCAGCTCTGTTTCCCGCTGTGAATCTTGCCTTCATGCACTCAGGACTCCTGATGCGGAGCCTTCATGAAATGCTCGAAGGTGAAAGGGCGTTGCCCTATGCCCGTTTTGTCCTTTCCAAGGGAGCCACGGAAAACCGGATGCTTTTTCTGCATGTCCTTGCGAACGTGGCAGCAGAGGTAATGGTTCTTCTGGATCAGAGTTTCATATCGCTATTCGCATCCTCTGCGGCAGTGGAGACGCTTTTTTCCTACCCCGGGCTGGGAAGTCTCATGGTAAGTGCCATAGCCCGAAGGGACACAGGTACCATCGCCGGGATGATGATAATCACATGCATGCTTTCCTCGCTCCTGAGCATTGCCGAGGATCTGCTGCTGTCCGTGCTGGATGAAAGGAGGGGCCGTGAGAAAGTTCGTTAGCATAATCATCATCATTGTCCTGGCCGCTCCCTTTTTCCTTCCCGATCCGAATGAGATGGATATGGCAGCCATTCTCTCTTCACCGGGATCTGAGCACCCGTTAGGAACCGACTCCCTGGGCAGGGACATGCTTTCGAGGCTTGCCTCCGGAAGCAGAAACTCCGTCGTTATCGCTGGAAGCGTAACCGTGCTTTCGCTTTTCCTGGGGCTTCTTGGAGGAACAGTGTCCCTCACATCCAAGGTCGCAGATGAAGTCATAATGAGGACCATGGATGCCCTCAGGGCGCTTCCTGCAATTCTCCTGGCCTCCCTGATGATGGTGAGCCTTAAGGGTGGGCCTTGGACGCTTGTTATCGTCCTAACCACCGTCTTTGTTCCCCAGTGTGCCAGACTGGTGCGCTCTGAGGGTAGAAAACAGCTTTCATCCGGTTATCATGAGGCAGCCATCGTGACGGGACTCAGACAGCCCCGGGCCATGATCAGGCTCGTCATCAGGCATGCCATTTCGCTTTTAAGGGCGCAGGTTCCCTTCATATTCTCCTCAGCGTGCATTCTGGAATCGACACTGAGCTTCATCGGTGCAGGGGTGGGCGCATCAACGCCTACACTGGGACAGATGATATCAGAAGGGCGGGGTGTTTTCCTGACACATCCCCGGATCGTACTGCTTCCGCTTGCCGCACTGATTTTTTTCACCCTTTGTTTCTCATTGCAATGGAAGGAATTGCGCCATGATAGAGGAATAATTGATGAAAAAAGTTGATAAAGTGGTTGATTTTGTTTCTGATTTTGGGTATAGTCTCAAACGTTGCTGAAAAGCACGCCGCTTTAGCTCAGTAGGTAGAGCAAAGGACTGAAAATCCTTGTGTCCCTGGTTCGATTCCTGGAGGCGGCACTAACAAGAAAAACTCCTTGCAATGCAGGGAGTTTTTTGTTTGCTTTGCACGAGTATTAACTTGGTGGTGAGAGTCCACAGCGGGAACAGTTATGAAAGAAAACCGCCAGTATCCTGATGTCAAATTCTGAAGTTTTGGTATCTTAGCATGTTCTGAAATGACTTCTGATGTTTATGCCAGGTAACAGGGATGAATTGCCCCTGGATATCTTTATCGACATTAGCTCAGAGTCCATGAAGCACATCTCAATCTTTCATTGAACCGAGAATCAAAAGATTGACTCATTGAGCATTGAGAGGTTATTATTCAAATAAGAAGTGGCCTGTCGATAGACGGTGTTCACTCCAAGATTTAAATGACAGAATCGTCACTAGTAAAATTGGAAGAAAGAACTAGTGGCGATTATTTTTGTCTTTGTTTGCTATAGTAATTCCAAGCGTGATCGCTGAGATTACTAACCCGATTATCAATATTACCAAACTGAAAGTTTCATAATCTGACATATCAGTTACCTCCAGAGCATTAAGTCTATGGAGGAAAGACCTCCACGCCGTAAGAGCGACATGGAGTGAACAACCGCCTACCGTTTCGAATCAGGCCACGGATTCAGTAAAATAAATTATTCTGCTATAGTCAATAGCTGTTTGGAGGTAAGTGTAGATTCCCGTACCAATTATTCATGTCTGTCTCCTGCATTGACTGTATTAAAGTGTTTCTGTGTACGTACTGAATATACCCAGGATGCGGCAATCTGATATCCTGTTTCCTGTCGGCAAAATATGAGTGCAGCCGTCAGATTTATTTTATCTTCGATTTGCGCTGCATCATGGTGGCATTTTCAAAGGAATAGGTGTTTACAGTGAAGGGACCTATCCTTTGAGGGCTCTTTGGCTCAGCCTTACCAAGGAGCATCTCGTCGGAGAGGGTAATCATATCTTTCACGATTGATCTCATATCCTCGTTTCCAGTACCCTGTGCCCCGGAAGGAATCTGTATCCATCATACTCTTCCAGAACATCGCAGAGCACTGTAAGGGAGTCCCTGTATCGGGAGGTATTGTAAGAGCCAGGAAGCCATAGCCATGCCCCGCTGCCTGAGCCCACTGCATCTCCTGCAAACAGGACCTTATGCTTTTCATCCAGGAAGACGACACTTCCTGGAGTATGTCCAAAGGCATTGATCACCTTTATCTTGATGCCGCCAAGATCAATGATGGTCTTATCCGTGATGGGAATATAGTCCCTGATCCTGTATTTCTTATGCCTGACGCGGAACATGGCAGGACCAAGCATCATGCATACACCCACACCCCCGTGCCAGGCCTTAATGTCCCTTTCATGAAGATAGACGTCCTCAAATTTATCAGCATGATACATATGATCAATATGGGCATGGGTAAGGGCAAGGGAAATGGGTTTGTCAGTAAGGGACTGAAGCAAGGGAAGTATTCTTCCTTCCTTTACTCCGGTATCAATAAGCAGAGCCCTTTTTACTCATAACTGATATTAACACAGTGTGAGACAATGTGTATGGAATGTTTCAGGGGGACAGCGGCAGGTTTCGTTGAATGGATTTATGATAATTATTCAGCTACCTTTCGGTAGGATATTGTGCTTTCCCATATGTGGCTGATATCATCACGTCAGGGAGGATTGCATGAAGCTTCAGATCGGAGTGCTGGCAGTAGCCATGTACATGCTTGTGGTTTACAACAAGAAATTCACTATCAGGGGAGTGGCCCATAAATGGACTCTCTTCGATACGCTTCTCGCATCAGGACTTGCTGTAATACTTCTCGATGCCGTTACGGCATATACCGTGAATCATCTTGATACCGTACCTGATTCAGTCAATCTCTTCCTGCATGTAATCTTTTTCCTGCTGATTGATGCTTTCCTCTTTTCAATGATGCTCTATGTCATGGAGCTGACCGATACAGTTCCCGGGTCAAGAAGACTGAAGTGTGTGCTGTATGTGTCATTTGCACTGAATCTTTCCGCTGTCGTGCTCTTCAGCCATGATCTTGAGTATGTTAAGGGAGCGTACACCAACTATTCGATGGGTATGTCGGTATATGCCTGTTACTCACTTGCCGCCGTGTATTTCCTGGCCAGTGCCGTTATCCTGCTTCGAAAGTGGAAGTATACCGAGGAGCGGACGCGCTTCCTGATTCTTTCCGCAATGATCGCGCTTTCGGCTGTTTCCGTGGTTCAGATGATCTTCCCCGAGGTCCTGATCACCAGCATCGGGGTGCTTCTGATCCTACTTGCGGGCTTTCTCAATCATGAGGAACCAGCCCTGATGGAGCTTCGTGTGGTGCATGAGGAGATGGTCTATGCCTTTGCCAACCTGGTTGAAAACCGGGATGAGGGAACGGGAGGACACATCAAGAGAACCACTGAATATGTAAAAATTCTCGCTGAGGAGCTGAAGAAGAGGGGATATTACGGCGATGTCCTCACCCGGGATTACATCCGAGACCTTGCCCTCTCGGCTCCGATGCACGACATCGGAAAGATAGCAATCCCCGACAGCGTGCTTCAGAAGCCGGGACGGCTCACTCCCGAGGAGTTTGATATCATAAAGACACATACCACTATCGGTGCCAGGATAATTGATGAGAACTTCACTAAGACTCAGAGCCGCCGGATCTGTGACATCAGCCACGAGATTGCGCTTTCACACCATGAGAAGTGGAACGGCAGGGGATATCCTTATGGACTCTCCGGTGAGCAAATACCGCTTTCTGCCCGCATTATGGCAGTTTCCGACGTGTTTGATGCTGTAAGTGAAAAGAGGTGTTACCGGGATGCGCTGCCCCTCGATACATGCTTTAAGATCATTGAGGACGGATCCGGAAGTGATTTCGATCCCGTTATTGCTGAGGTATTCCTCTCCGTAAGGGATCAGGTGGAAGAGTGTTACCGGGCACATGCCTGACAGACCGGGAAATGCCGGTCTGCCGTGCATGAGAATGCTCAGAGGGTTGTTATATCGGTGCCGAAGTACTTGATTGAAAGTTTGCTGAGAGTTCCGTCAGCCTTAAGCTCCTCAAGGGCCTTGTTGATGGCTTCAACGAGGGATGCACTGTCCTCACCCTTCTTGACAGGAATTGCAACATGGGTTGCATCCTTGCTGAGGGTTGCAATTTTTATCTTTGCATCGGGATGGGCCTTCATGTAGTCGTAGTATGTCATCTCCGCATTCAGCGTCGCATCGATCCTTCCGGTAATCAGGAGCTGGAAGGTCTGATTGAGATCATCTACACCCGTGACATCGGCACCATAGCTTTCTGCAATCTCCGCGTATGTGGAGCTGATCGTGTTTGCGGTCTTCTTGCCCTTAAGATCCTCGAAGGATTTGATGTCATTCCTGTCGGAGGAGACGATGACGGCTGTTTTGTTGTAGGCGTAGGGAGTCGTGAATTCATATTTGCGGCTCCTTTCCTCGGTGATGTCGACACCGTTGACGACGAGGTCGTAGCGGTCCGCATCGAGACCTGCAAAGAGACCGTCCCATTCACCCTCGACAAAGGAGGCCTTCACGCCGAGTTTTCCCGCGATGGCATTGGCAACCTCCACATCGTAGCCCACAAGGGCATCACTCTCGTCATGGTAGGTCCAGGGAGCCCAGGTGCCTTCCATGGCGACCACTATCTGACCCTGCTGCTTAATGCGTGCAAGGTGGTCTCCGGTCGCTTCCTGCTTCTTGGCGCAGGATGTGAGCAGGAGAGCGGCAATTAATGTAAATAGAAGTGTTTTTTTCATAATTCAATCCTCTTAATTCTGAATTCTGAGTTTCTTTTCTCCGTAGGCCTGAAGTCTGGTAAGAACGGTACAGAACATCAGGTAGATGAAGCCTACAAGCAGGTAAAGAGTCAGAGCCTCGTACGTTCTGGCAACTATCTGCTGGGTCTTCATGAACATCTCACACACGGTGATGTTTGCTGCAAGGGAAGTATCCTTCACCATGGCGATGAGTGAGTTTGAAAGGGAAGGGAATGCAATCCTGAAGGCCTGGGGAAGCACTATGTACCTCATGGTCTGGAGGTATGAAAGCCCAAGACACTGTCCTGCTTCAAGCTGTCCCTTCTCAATTGCCTCGATGGCAGCCCTTATTATTTCAGCGGCATAGGCACCCTCATTTACTGAGAATACTATGACTGCGGCGGGAAAGGGGTCTATTACGATACCGAAGGCAGGAAGGCCATAGAATACGACAAACAGCTGAACCAGAAGGGGAGTGCCCCTTATGATCCATATATACAGTCTTGCCGCCTGACGCAGTATCCTTATCCCTCTGACCTGGACTATGGCAACTGCAGTTGCTATCACGAGGGCAATGGAGAAGGAGATGATGGTCAGCGGAACGGTGACCGTCAGTCCCGGGATAAGTATGCGGAAAAAGGAATCGCAGACAAGCTGCCAGAGATGTGCGCTCATTTCATTAAGAAAATACAAAATGCAACCTGATTTGTAAATAGAGATGACTTTGCCGGGCTTTGCTGGTAACATCACACCCATGATGAGATGTGATGACAGCGGGAAGAGCGCCGATCTTATAAGGGCGCACCTCAGAAAATACAACAGGGCCTTCTTCACTGACAGTGAGGATGTGAACATCATCGATGAGGAGGACGGTGTTTTCAGGGGCGGGCTTGCAGCATGCAGGGATTTCGATACGCTTTACATCGAGTATCTGGTTGTCGACCCTGCCTTCAGGGGAAGGGGCATCGGAAGTGCCCTGATAAGGGAGGCTGAGAGAATTGCCGCACAAAAGGGTGTAAGAAAAATAAGACTGATGACATACTCCTTCCAGGTGCCTGAGTTTTATGCCCGGCTCGGATTCAGAACTGAATTTACCGTAAAGAAGGCCATGGGTGAATATGATGAATATCACTTCGTCAGGGAGGTTGGAGTTTGAAGCTGAATGATTCCTCCGTCTGTGTCTTTGATATGGACGGAACCATTGTCGATACACTTGCCTTCTGGAGGAAGGCCCCGATCACGTATCTGGAAAGAAAGGGCATCACGCCGGATGATGAAGACAGGACTTTCATCTTCACCCACATGATGAGTGAGTCCCTTCCATATCTTACCGAAAAGTATTCAATTGACGAAACTCCTGAAAAAGCTGAGAAAATGCTCTCCCGTGAGGTCCTTGAAAAGTACAGGAAAACCGAGCGTCTGAAGGACGGCTGTCTTTCCTTTCTTCAGAGACTGAAGGAGCGAAACATACCAGCCTGCATCTACACTGCCAATGAACGGGAGTTTCTCGATGTAATCATCCAAAGATTTTCCCTTGAGCGGTTTTTTGACCGGGCATTCACCTGTACCGAGCTTGGATACCACAAGGGAGAGCGGGCAGGCTTTGAGCACATCGCTTCTCTCTATGGCCGTTGTATAGAGGACATAGTCCTTTTTGAGGACTCACTTTACGCAATTAAAAATGCACGGGATCTGGGAATGAGGAGCGTAGCGGTGAGGGAGGAACACTCTGCCCACGTCTTTCCGGAGATCGAAAGAAATGCCGATATCATGATTTCTTCCTATGATGAATTGGCTGGATTGCTGTAGTTTTTTTAAAGTGCGACATTATAAAGATTTTTCTTTGTTTATGCCCTCCATGATGTTATAATTCACGCATGGGAGTTTGGATTGAAGAATCCAAAAAAATGGGTAATGATAACATTGAAAGACATTTCTGATTCATGCGGTGTTGGGATTTCCACCATTTCGCGTGTACTGTCAGGGGACAGGACAAGGAAGATCAGGAAGGAAACGGAGCAGCTGGTGATAAAGACTGCATCGGACCTTGGGTACTTCAGGGAAAAGAAGCTGAAGATTCATGCCAACGAAAAGGAAGTGAAGATAGCGGGACTGTTCCTGTCTGATCATGAGAGCATACTGACTCCCTTCTTTTCCGAGGTGTTCGTGGGTATCAAGGATCAGATAAACGTGATCAGCGAGTACATGAACATCAATTACAGGGTGCTCAGCCTCTATGACACTAACTTCGAAAAGGAGCTTGCCGAGTTCAGTCCTGACATTGCCATCATCCTGGGCCGGGTCAAGAAGCCCGTTCTTTCCTTCGTGCAGAAGCATGTGCCGAATCTGGTATATGCAGGCCTCAATCCGATAGGAAGCATGGATGAAGTGATCTGCGAGGCCAAGGAGGGAATCGCGGATGCGGTCAAATACCTTGCAGGTAAGGGGTATGAGAGAATCGGGTACATCGGTCCCCTCAATGATTCAGAAATCCAGAATGAGCACAGATTCACCGGATACCTGGCCGGGCTGGGGGAGGCTATGAAGAGCTACGATGAGACGCTTGTCATGAATTCCTATCTCGATGCCAGCAACGGTTATGCTGCGGCCAGGGCGCTCTTTGACCATGCCAGGCCTGATGCCGTGGTCTGTGCCAATGACAGCGTGGCCATAGGTGTTCTGAAATTCATCGGTCAGGAAAACATCAGAGTGGCCGTAACGGGCTTTGACAACGTGGAGCTTTCCTCCTTCACCTCCCCCTCACTCACCACCTTTGACGTTCCCAAAAGGGATCTGGGACGTCTTGCCGTGATCTGTGCGCTGGACAGGATGAAAACACCCAGAAGCATTAATGTCAGAATTGAACTGCCTTATAAAATGATAATAAGAGACTCAACTGAAAGGAGAGATGACTGATTTGAAACACATTTATGTAAACTTCAAACGCTTTGATGTCCCCTCAGAACTTGGTGGGGTGAACAGACTTGCCTCAGCCCGGGATTATTCGAAAACCATCGTAAGCACTGTTAGGGAGGAACTTGCTTCCTTCAGCGGCTGTGAGTTCGTTCATTTTTATCCGGAAAGCCAGATTCCAGAGGCTGTCAGGGCTGCTGAGGGCAGCGTCCTGAAGATCGGATGTCAGGGAGTGCACCGGGACGATGTCATGCCCGGCGGAAACTTCGGGGCCTTCACGACCCTCCGTCCTGCCGCCGCAATGGCCGCCATCGGGTGCACCCATACGATAATCGGGCACTGTGAGGAGAGAAAGAATCTGGCAGAGCTCTTTGCCCTCGCCGGATCATCGGACAGGACGCTTTCCGCAAAGGTCCTTAATAAGGAAGTCCTTGCGGCTCAGAAGAGGGGCCTTGACGTGCTCTTCTGCGTGGGCGAGAAGGACAGTGAGCTCGATGAGTGGGATACCGTCATCAGGGAGCAGCTCCTGCTGGGCCTTGAGGGTGCCGATCTTAACCACGTGGCAATAGCCTATGAGCCCGTATGGTCCATCGGACCTGGAAAGACCCCTGCGGACAGGCCTTACATAACAAAGGTGGCACGCCTCATCAAGGAAACCCTCCCTGGGGTTCCCGTGGTTTACGGAGGCGGGCTTAAGAAGGATAATGCCGCCATGCTTGCATCAATTGATGAAATCGACGGCGGACTGATCGCACTCACCCGTTTCACCGGTGAGATCGGGTTCTACCCTGAGGAATATCTTGAGATAATTAAACTGTATCTCGGCGTATAAGGAGAAGATGATATGAAGCTTGATTTTGAATACGGACACGGAACAATGAGCGCAAATCTCCCGGATGACACCGATGTGTTCATCCCGGGTGTGACGGTTGCTGATCCACCATGCATCCCTGAGGAAAAACTTGAAGAGGAAACGCTGAAGAGTCTCAGGAATCCCATCGGAATGCCTCCCCTCAGCGAGCTTGCCCACAGGGGCAGCAGGGTCACCATCGTCTTCCCCGACAGGGTAAAGGGCGGTGAACAGGCAACCAGCCACAGGAAGATATCGATTAAGCTCATCCTGAAGGAGCTCTATGCGGCAGGTGTTGAGAAGAAGGACATCCTCTTAATCTGCTCCAACGGCCTTCACAGGAAGAACACGGTCCTAGAGATAAGGGGCGTCCTGGGTGACGAGCTTTTCAATGAGTTCTATCCCTCCGGCCAGATCATGAACCATGACAGTGAGGACTATGACCACCTCGTTGACCTCGGGACTACCCGCAGGGGTGATCCGGTGCTGATGAACAAATATGTCTATGACAGTGATGTTGCCATCCTGATCGGACACGTTCAGGGAAATCCCTATGGCGGATACTCCGGCGGTTACAAGCACTGTGCTACGGGAATCACCCACTGGAGGAGTATTGCCAGCCACCATGTGCCTGAGGTCATGCACCGCGGTGATTTCACTCCGGTCTCCGGCCACTCCCTGATGAGGACCAAGTTCGATGAAATCGGCATGCACATGGAGGAGAAGATGGGCAAGAAGTTCTTCTGCTGCGATGCCGTGCTCGATTCAAAGAGCCGCCAGATTTCAATCTGGTCAGGTTATGCTAAGGAGATGATGCCCCTGAGCTGGGTCGATGCCGATAAGAGAACCTACGTTCCTTTTGCGGAAAAGAAGTATGACATCATGGTTTTCGGAATGCCCCAGTTCTTCCACTACGGAGATGGCATGGGAACCAACCCGATCATGATGATGCAGGCCCTTTCCGCCCAGGTCATCAGACACAAGAGGGTAATGAGCGACAACTGTGTCATAATCTGCTCCTCACTCTGCAACGGCTTCATGAATGAGGATCTCTGGCCCTATCTTCCCCAGATGATGGAGGATTTCAAGCATGACCACATGGATACTCTGCCTGACATGAACAGACTCGGTGAGTACTATGCGACCAACGAGGAGTACATCAGGAAGTACCGCTACAGAAATGCCTTCCATCCATTCCACGGGTTCTCGATGATAAGCTGCGCCCACATCGCTGAGATGAACACGAGCGCAATCTACATCGTGGGTGCCCAGGATCCGGGATATGCCAGAATGATGGGCCTCAAGACAAGAAAGACCTTTGAGGAAGCCCTTGAGGATGCAAAGAGGAAGTACACGGGTCCCAATCCCCATATCCTTGCCCTCCCGCTTACCTTCAAGACAACAGCAGTTCATCTCTGCATGAAGGATGAGCCTTACAGAGGATGAGTTCCTTCACACCATCTCCTGCCCATGGCAGGGGATGGTATCTCCCCTGCGGAAAAAAATGACATGATGAGGGCCCATATAATATGAACTGATGGGCCTTTTTCTTGCTGTCCGTGAAAGACCGGGCAGGGGATTTCTGATATATTTCTTTTGAAATGAATGATTTATTCTGCTATACAAATACTGTCCGCTTCATAAAAATTTGTCATGTATACGGACCTCCATTGCCATGATAGCCTGATGACAAAGGAGTTAGTATGAAGAAAACACTGTTTATCCTTATCATCCTGGCACTTGCCTGTTCCATTGTATCTGCCATGGGTGCAAAGGTTAAGTTTGATTACCCTGACAACACATTCGAAGGGTTCGGTGCAGAGACCAGGGGCGGTCTGGACGGAAGGATCATAAAGGTTACCAACCTCAATTCAGATGGTCCCGGTTCATTTAAGGAAGCCATTGAGGCAGAGGGGCCGAGAACGGTCGTATTTGAAGTTGCGGGTATCATCGATCTGGACTATCAGCAGATTAAGATCAACAATCCCTATCTGACGATTGCAGGTCAGACAGCACCTTCACCGGGTATCACGATCATTAAGGGCGGTCTGACATTCAATACACACGACATTGTCATGCAGCATGTAAGATTCAGGATGGGGGACGGCGGACTGAAGCCGGGCGAAAGAAAGTATGAACCTGAAGTGGCAACGGCAGGAAACGGAAATTCCTATAACATCGTTGTAGACCACTGCTCGATATCTTGGGGTGTCGATGAAAACCTTTCCGTGTCAGGCAAAAGGGGCAGCGGACCTGAGAACGCATCGAGAAACATCACATTTTCAAACAACTTCATCTCCGAGTGTCTTGCATATTCGGTCCATTCAAAGACGGTAAGCAAGAACATGAACCACTCTATGGGAACGCTCGTCATGGATGACTGTACGAATGTGGCCATCATCGGCAACTACTATGCCCATAACTACGAACGCAACCCCTGGTTCAAGGGTAATTCATCGGGTATCATAGTCAACAACCTGATTTACAATCCCGGAGCATGGGCAATAAGAATTTCCTGGATTCCCAAGGAGTGGCAGGGACTTGAGGAAAAACCCTCAACACCGCTGGTCTCCATCGTTGGTAACTATGAAAAGGAAGGACAGGACACCATCGTAAAGGCAATGGTCGGCTCCAACTATCCGGAAAACGATGAAAGGTGCTATATGGAGGACAATATCATCGTTAAGGCTGACGGAGTTACTCCCGGCGCACTTACCGATGATTCAATCCCCGTGACCCTTCTCGATGAGAAGCCCATCTGGATCGATGGACTTGAGGTCATGAAGGCAGCGGATGTTCCTTCCCATGTCCTTAAGTATGCAGGTGCGAGACCAGCAGACAGGGATGCAGTCGATATCCGTCTCGTTGAGGAGTTTTACTCCGGAGAGGGCAGGATTATCGACAGCCAGGAAGAGGTAGGCGGCTATCCGTACTACGAACCTGTCTACAGGGAGCTTCCTCCCTGCCTCGGTTCGATCGAGGAGTGGCTGAAGCCCTTCACCTGGGAAGTGATGCCCCACTGATTTAATAACCATTAAGCCTCCGGATCCGGAGGCTTAACTGTTTCATGCCTCATTGTTTAGGTGCTTTCAGCTTAACCCGGTTGAGCTTCCGGTTAAGTCCCAGAAGATCTTCCTTTGTAAATTTGAGTCCGATCATGCCTGCCATGGATGAGACACGGAGGGGAGTGAAGGAGCCTATCATCTTCATCATGTCAGCGCTGGGCTTCACTGCAGATGAGTTTTTACCATCATTCTTTTTCTTTATTTTCCTGAGTTTTGAAGCAATGAAGAGGGTGAGTACGAGTTTACCCCTGAAGGAAGACATTATGTCACTGATTTTGGTGTTCAGGCTGCAGTAGTCTTCCCTGTCAGTGATGTCGAACCAGTTGAGTATGGCACCCTTTTCCCTGAGGCGGTAAGCTTCATTGAAGACCTCCACCTTCCTGATCACACCTTCATCGCTGCAGTCACCTGCAACTGCTTTAAGGATGGTCTCACCCTTATTTGGGACCGTGAAGCGGAAGAAGTGGTCCTCAGCGCTCTTTGTCTCAAAGAGTTCTCCGTTCACGTAGAGTGACACTTCAGGAAGGTTGGAGTAGACGGTGACCTTCGTCTCATCCTCAACCCTGTCCACATAGCGCTTTGATGCAAGATGGACGAAGGGCTCATCGGAAAGCCAGGCCTTGTATGCATAGAAGGAGTCCTTCTTATACTTCCTGTCGATGGTGACCAGTCCCTTGTGGTTCTGACCGTTCTCACCGCCTTCGGCCCTGGCATCGGCACCGAAGTCGAACATGTTCCACACATGGGTTGCCCAGAGGTACTTCCTGGAGAAGAACTGCTTTATGAGTTCCTCATGGTAGTATGCCTGATACTCCTCGGTGTAATCA
>JALEVV010000071.1 GCA_022788185.1 Spirochaetales bacterium
GTACAGCTCTATACCGTTGATGCAGTATCCGTCATACCACCTTTCCAGTTCCACCATGTCCATGCCGTTTTTAGCTGCAAGGTACTCAGTTTCTTCCCTGGTGAATCCGATGAATGGTGCAAGACGCCTTGCATTCACCATAGTGAATTCCTTAAAGTTGTTGAGCTTCGACTGGAATGAGTCCCTTATTATCGGAAGAATTCCGGTCATGTATGCAAGTGCAATCATCTCTCTGTTATCATTGTTCTTAAAAAGGTCGTAGTACAGGCTGATAAGTCCATCCAGTTCCTTTTTATCACCGGCCCTGACAACATAGTCATACTCATCAATGACTATCACGAACTTTATCCCCGTGTGTGCATAGATCATTTGCATTGCATTGGCAAGACTGTAATCAGCAGGGATATCCACTTCTTTGAAATTTTGTCTGAGTTCCGAGACGATACGCTCTGTAAGGTAATCGACAACAGTACTGTTTTTCCCTTTCCCATTGTACATACCGCCACAATCAAACTTTATTACATTGTACCTGTTGAGGTGCTCTTCAAAGGATGGATCATCAGCTATCTTCAGGCCTCTGAAGGCTTCATGGGAGTCACAGCCTTTTGTGTAGTAGGCACATATCATGTTGGCCGCCATCGTCTTTCCGAAGCGGCGCGGACGGGATACACATACCAGCTTATCCCTGACATCAATCATGGCATTGAGTTCCCTGATCAGCATGGACTTATCAACGTAGTATGGATTCAGTCTGTCATCTTCAAGCGCCGTTTTTCCAGGATTGAGATATATGCCCATATGTATCCTCCTTGTAAAAGAATATCCTGTGAATGCTCAAAAGTAAACACGGAAGGAAGGAGGGACTATTGCCGGAAGTGTAAAGTACTGGATTGAATTAAAACAGGAAAGGCGGCCATAATGACCGCCCTGCCGTTATCAGTTATCAAAGGGGATTGGATCGGGAGATGTGTTCTCGCCGAGAGCTTCCGAAAGCTGCTTCATCAATGACTTAGCCTTGAAGCCCAGATGCTTCGGAGTCTCCACAATTACAGTTATGTACATGTCACCCCTGTCACCTTCACTGCCCCTGAAGCGGGGAACACCGCGTCCCTTGATCCTCAGGCTCTTGCCTGACTGGATTCCCGCCGGGATAGTGACCCTTACCCTGCCGCCCTCAATGAGCGGGACCTCGATTTCACAGCCGAGGGAAGCCTGTGTGAAGGAGATGGGTACCTGCAGGAAGACATTCATGTCCTCGCGGGCGAAGTACCTGTCGGGTCTGACGTTGACGTAGATGATCAGATCACCTGCAGGACCGCCGTTCTTTCCGGCATTTCCCTTACCGCGGAGCACCAGCTTCGTTCCGTTGTCAGAGCCCTGGGGAATCGAAACCGAAAGCTTTTCCTGCTTTCTCTTCACGCCGCTTCCGTGGCATGAAGAACACGGATTGTCGATGACGCGTCCCGTTCCTCCGCAGGAAGGACAGGTGGATGCCATCTGGAAAAAGCCGTTTCCGCGGGTAACCTGACCGCGGCCTCCGCAGGAGGGACAGGTCCTTGTACCCGTTCCGCCGGTTCCGCCGCAGGTGTCGCATACCTCGTCATGGGAATAGGAGACATCGACCTTGGTACCGAATGCCGCATCTTTGAAGTCCACAGTGACGTTGTACTGCAGGGAACTTCCCCTCTGTGCACCGGCAGCACCTCCCTGACGCCTTGACGATGCACCGCCGCCGAAGAAGGTTTCGAAGATATCCCCGAAGCCTCCGCCGCCGAAGATGTCGCTGAAATCACGGTAGACATTCTGATAGCCCTGAGCACCGCCCTCGACACCGGCAAATCCGAACTGGTCATAGTTCGCCCTCTTCTCCTTGTTGGAGAGGATCTCGTAGGCCTCACTGGCCTCCTTGAACCTCTCCTCCGCATCCTTGTCATCCGGATGGGTATCGGGATGGTTTGCCATGGCGATCTTACGGTAGGCCTTCTTTATCTCCTCGTCGGTAGCGTTCTTATTAACCCCTAGAACCTCATAATAATCACGTTTTGCCATATATCACCATATTGCGCAAACATGCTGACACTAAGGCCAGCATGTTTACTTCTCTTTTGGACAACAGTCCTTATTTTACTTCTTCGTAGTCAGCGTCGACCGCATCGTCTCCGGCAGAGGATGAAGCACCGGCATCGGAAGCTCCTGCACTCTGTGCACCGGAAGCCTGCTGCTGAGCCTGAGCTGCCTCATAGACCTTCTGACCGAGCTCCATGGAAGCCTGCTGAACCGCATCGCTCTTAGCCTTGATCTCCTCGGCAGTTGCGTTCTGGTTTGCAAGGGTATCCTTGAGCTCCTTGACTGCAGCCTCGATCTTGGCCTTCTCGCCGTCGCTTACCTTGTCACCGTAGTCCTTGAGGGCCTTCTCGGTTGCATAAACGATGCTCTCACCGTTGTTGCGTGCCTCGATGGTCTCACGGATCTTCTTATCCTCAGCCTGGTGGGCTTCAGCGTCCTTGACCATCTTGTCGATCTCAGCCTCGGAAAGACCGGATGAGGTCTCGATCCTGATCTTCTGCTCCTTGCCTGTTCCAAGATCCTTTGCGGATACATGGACGATACCGTTGGCATCGATATCGAAGGTTACCTCGATCTGAGGTACTCCCCTCGGAGCTGCGGGAATGCCGACAAGGTCGAACTTACCGAGTGTCCTGTTCTGGCTTGCAAGCTCACGCTCACCCTGAAGGACATGGATGGATACTGCTGTCTGACCGTCAGCCGCAGTTGAGAAGATCTGGCTCTTCTTTGTAGGAATGGTGGTGTTCCTCTCGATGAGCTTGGTGTTTACGCCGCCGAGTGTCTCGATACCGAGTGAAAGCGGTGTGACATCCAGAAGGAGGACGTCCTTGACATCACCCTTGAGAATACCGCCCTGAATGGCTGCACCGACTGCAACGACTTCATCGGGGTTAACGCCCTTGTGAGGCTCCTTCTTGAAGAGTGTCCTTACGAGCTCCTGTACACAGGGGATACGTGAGGAACCGCCGACGAGGATGACTTCGTCGATGTCATCGGCTGTGAGTCCTGCATCGCGCAGTGCGTTCTGGCAGGGGATCTTTGTCCTTTCGACGATCGGAGCGATCATCTGCTCGAACTTAGCCCTTGTGAGGGACATCTGAAGGTTCTTGGGTCCTGTTGCATCGGCTGCGATGAACGGGAGGTTGATGTCTGTTGTCTGAGAGGAAGAGAGGGTGATCTTTGCACTCTCTGCGGCATCCTTGAGTCTCTGAAGGGCCATGTTGTCCTTTGTGAGGTCGATGCCTGTTTCCTTTCTGAATTCATCAGCCATCCACTGGATCAGGAGCTGATCGATGTTATCACCGCCGAGGTGTGTATCACCGTTTGTGGACTTAACCTCGAAGACACCGTCACCGAGCTCGAGAATTGAGATATCGAATGTACCGCCGCCGAGGTCGTATACAGCGATGACCTCATCCTTTGAGCTGTCCTTGCCGAAACCGTATGCCAAAGCTGCAGCGGTAGGCTCGTTGACGATTCTCTTGACGTCGAGACCTGCGATGCGTCCTGCATCCTTGGTTGCCTGTCTCTGGGCATCGTTGAAGTATGCGGGGACAGTGATGACTGCCTCGGTAACGCTCTCGCCGAGATACTCCTCAGCTGTCTTCTTCATCTTCATAAGGATTTCAGCACTGATTTCCTGGGGTGAAAGAAGCTTGCCGCGGATGTCGACCTTGATCTCATCATTGGGACCTGCGACTACCTTGTACGGTGTGAGCCTGATTTCCTCGCCTACCTCATGGAACTTTCTTCCCATGAATCTCTTGATGGAATAAACAGTGTTGTTGGGGTTGGTGACCATCTGGTTCTTTGCGGGTTTACCCACAACACGCTCTGTGTCACTCTTGTAACCTACGACGGAAGGAGTAGTCCTGTCGCCTTCCGCGTTTGTGATGACCTTGGGTTCATTTCCTTCCATTACTGCAACGCAGCTGTTGGTCGTACCCAGATCGATACCAATAATTTTTCCCATTTTATTTAATCCTCTTTAGTAATTTATTTTAGTTTTTCAGCCCGCTCCTGCAGGCTGGATGTAATGTAATAATGATCTTGAAAAACGTCAATCAGCTGGCTTGGTAACTTTTACTTTTGCGCTTCTGACGACTCTTCCGTTGACCTTATAACCCTTCTGAAGAATCATTGAGACCGTCTCTTCCTTTGCGTCCTCACTGACCTCCATCATGCATGCCTCATGCTCATTGGGATCGAAGGGAACACCCTCCGCATCTATGATCTCAAGGCCCCAGCTGGTCTTCAGGATTGAGTAGATCCTGTCCTCGATCATCGAGACACCCTCACGGATCGCATCGATGTTGTCACTGTTCTTTGAAGCCTCAAGGGCCCTTGAAAAGTCATCGAGGGGTCCGAGAAGATCCTTGACCAGTGCGGTGTTTGCATACTTCACCGCATCTTCCTTCTCCTTGAGGAGGCGCTTTCTGTAGTTCTCGGTGTCAGCCTGATTCCTGATGAGCCTGTCCTTAAGCTCCTCAGCTTCCTTCTGCTTTGCCTGAAGCTCAGCCTCAAGGGCAGCGATCTTCTCATCCCTTGCGTCGGTCTCCTCAGCCTGAGGTTCCTCCGCAGGCAGCTCCTCAGAGATGTCGTCCATGGTCTCAGCGACCACTTCTTCCTTTATTTCCTCTTCGTTTTCGTTTTTCTTCTTGCTCATATAATCCTCTTTTATCCCTGATTACCAAAGTAAGTTAACAACGACTTACGCCATCGTCAAGGTCTCATTCGCTGTCCAGGATATCCTCCTCTTCTCCGAGAAGATCTTCCGGGAAGTCTGCCATGACAACGGAGGCCTTCCTGTTCTTTGACTGAGTCGGGAACTCCTCCCCCTTTGCGGGAGCCTGATTCCTGTCAAGCCTTGCCTCTGCCTCCAGTCTTTCCTTCCTGGCGTCATCGAGCCTGTTCAGCTCGTCATCGTACCTGTCTGAGAGTCTGGTGAGCTCCTGAGAAACGGTTTTGTTCTTCTCGGTGAGATTGAAAAGCTCCTCCTTGGTCTCCGTCACCCTTCTCTGGGTTTCCTCCAGCTGCGCCTCCTTCTCATCGATCCTGCGCTGCAGGTCGTTGAGACGGTCGACGGTATTCGCGATCGTCTCATCGGCTCCCTGATTCAGAAGCGACACGCTTTCCTTTATCGCGCTCTGTCTGTCGGAGAGGTTTTCGATTGTTTCCAGCGCCACGCTGTTCATGGCCCTGTAGACACCGTCTATCCTCGTCATCTCCTCACTGAGGATCCTGACAAGCTCCTTACGGCTGCTGTCGCGGAACTCCTCGCTCTCTGCAGTGATGAGTTCCTTTTCCTTACGGTGCACTTCAATAAGGGAGGCTTCACCGGCACGGCTTCTCTCCTCAACCTCGGCACACTTGGAATCGAGGGCCCTGATGTTCTCCTCAGTGGCAGCGGAAAGCTTTCCTTCAGTATCGCTCAGAAGTGCGGAGGCACGGCTTTCAGTATCACTGAAGGCCTTCTCGATGTTCTCCCTGGAGACGGTGCACTCTGCATTTATCGCATCACGGCTCTCGGAGAGTTTTGCCTCGGCCTCACTCAGAAGTGCGGAGACACGGCTTTCAGTATCACTGAATGCCTTCTTGATGTTCTCCCTGGAGGCGGCGCACTCTGTGTTTATCGCATCGCGGCTCTCGGAAAGCTTCTCCATCTCTCCCTTAACTTCCTCCTCCAGCGCCCTGAGGCTGTCGGAGAAGGAGGCGAACACGCCCCTGAGCTTTTCCTCAAGGGAGGTATAGAGCACGGATAGGTTGGTCCTTGCGTTGAGGGCGGACTCATCGTTTCTGTTCAGCTCCTCCGCAAGGGCACTCTTCCTGGATTCGAAATCAGCTTCAGCGCTCTTTTCCTTCTCCACGATCGCATCCATTGAGGAAGTGAGGAACGCATTGATCTTCTCCTTCTCGGAATCGAAGAACGCCTCGTTCTCGCTCTTTCTGGCAGCGGCATCGGAAACGATTTCATCGGAAATGGCACGCACGCGTTCAGCCTTGTCGTCGAAATACCTGTCCAGCACGGCCTTTTCATCTGCCAGCTCGCCTCTGTAGCGCTCAAGCAGCGCCTCGGCTTCCCTGTCCTTCTCCTCATAGAAGCCGGTAAGCCTCTGCTGTTCCTCCGTGAGGGCCTTCTCCCTCTCATCAAAGAGAACCGAAAGGCTTTCCTTCTTCTCCTCAATCTCGCCGAGACGGGAGTCGATTCCGGACATGATGGCCTTTTCCTTTTCGCCCATGCGCTCCAGGTTGTCCTCAAGGGCGCGCTTTGACTCCTCTTCCCTCTTGACCGCGGCAGCCCTGGCCTCATCGAGATAGGAGCCAAACTCCTCACGATTCCTGGAAAGTTCATCGGAGAAGAGCGTGAGCATCTCCCGCTCCTTCTCATGATGCTCGAGGGAGATCGAATCGAGGGTCTCCTTCGCCCCGTTCAGGTAAACCTTGACGGCCTCCTGCTGTCTTACGATTTCTTCCTCGATTGCTGCGGCATCGCTCTTGAATGACTCTATCGTCACATTCACGGCCTCGGCCTTCCTGACCTCATCCTGAACGACGCTGATGCGGTTTTCCGCATGCTCCGTCTGGAGGCGGAGCTTCTCAAGCGTCACCTCATAGCTTCTGCATATCGACTCGAGGGCCGCCAGGTCATGACGGTGGGCTGTAAGACGGTCCAGGGATGCGGCGATGTCGGCGATGACCCTCTGGGCCTCATCCTCCTTGGCCTGAATCTTATCGATCGAATCGTGACACGTTTCCTGAACCCGCTTTGTGGTCTGAGTTGCCTCATTGCGGAAGTTCGTTATCTTTTCCTTGACATTCTGAAGGCTCCTGCTCTTCTTATCCTCAGCGCGGAGCGCCAGGATAATTATCAGCGTTATAACGAAAAGAGCGACCGGCAGAATATAAACCATCATCTCCATATCTATCACTGCTCCTGAAAAAACATCCTCTTCATCCCGTCATAGTCCCTGACCACCATGTCGGCAAGGGGGTAATCCCCCTTCTTTCCCGTGATCAGGCAGGTTCGGCACCCGGCATGCGCGGCACCGGTGACATCCTTTCTGTAACTGTCCCCGACGTAAAGTATCTCACCTGGAGAAAGCCCCAGCTCCTCCGCCATCACCAGAAAGGGCGTGGCATTGGGCTTGAGCGTCCCCACTTCCTCCGTGCTGGCGGCATAGCGGTACAGACCTTCTATTCCCAGCACCTGAGGTTTGTTCCCTATGGGAAAATCGGAGAGAAGTCCTACGGCATATCCCTTGTCCCGGAGCTCCGACAGAAGCTCCTTCATTCCCTTAAACGGCCTTATGCTCCTGTCATAGCGGCACCAGGGCTCATACATGTACTTTTTATACTTTTCGTCATATCCCGGCAAGGGAGGTGAGAACATGAGGGAGTTCTCCCTCTTCCTGAAGCAGGAAAGGGATGTCCTCTTTACGCCCTCAAGACCGTCCATCCTCCTGATCTCACCGCGCATTTTGTTGTACCGGTAAGAAAATATGGGGTGAGCCAGGGCCGCTTTCAGCAGATAGAGGTTCGTCTGATACTTGGGATAGAGCGTGCCGTCAATGTCAAAGCACACCGCCTTTATCCCGTTGTCCTCAAGAAAACCCATCCTAACTCCTTCTCTTCTGCTTCTGGTTACGCACGATCTTTTCCGCGCGCTCCCGTTCCTTGCCCATTCTTGCCTTACCGCCCGGCTTCCTCTGAGTGCCCTTAGGTCCGGCAGTCTTTCCCCTGGATGCCTTCATGACCTTCATCACGGCGGCATCGTCCTTTGACGGCCCCTTCTCATTCAGAGAGGGATTGCGGTGGCGCTCCCTGAGCGAGATCTCGATAGGAACGGAGGTGAAGCCCAGCTCCTTTCTCATCAGGTTCTTTATATATGAAATATAACTCTCGGGGAAGTCCTTAATCCTGTTGACGAACAGGAGGAAGCGTACCGGAGTGACGCTGACCTGGGTGCCGTAGAGCACCTTGTAGTGGCCTGCGGCCCCGCGGGGCGGTTCATACTCGGCGCCCCATCTCCTGATGCAGTCATTCAGGACCGAGGTGTCAATTCTCTTGTTCAGCTGTCTCCATACCGCCCAGACGGTGTCGAGGAGCTTTCCGATCTCGTCACCCTCAAGGGCCGAGATGGGCACGAGGGGTGCGAAGTTAAGGATCGGGAACAGGAACCTTACCCTGTCCTTTATCGCCTCAAGCTCGTTGGCAACACCCTTAAGCGCATCGATCTTGTTAAGCACCAGGACAACGCCCTTGCCCCGGCGCACGATGAGCTGGGCGATTTTCTTGTCCTGCTCGGCAAGTCCCTCGGTGGCATCGATCATGAGAAGAACGACGTCAGCATCGTCAATCGTCTTGATCGCCCTGTTGACGGAGTAGTATTCCACATCCTCCTCAACCCTGCTCTTTCTTCTGATGCCGGCGGTATCGAGGACGGTGTAATCGGTACCCTTGTAGGTGAAGGTACCCCTCATGACGTCACGGGTCGTTCCGGCAATGCTGCTGACCAGCGAGATGTCACGTCCAGTAAGCAGGTTGGTAAGAGTGCTCTTACCGGTGTTGGGCTTACCCAGGATCGCAAGCCTGATCGTCTCCGGCTCCTCGGGCTCTTCCTCCTGACGTTCCAGGTTAAGCATGCCGAGAAGCGTGTCCTCAAGCTCCTCGATGCCAAGGCCGTGGGCTGCGGAAATGCCGACTATCCTCTGATAGCCGTAGCCATAGTAGTTCCAGATAAGGTCATCCCGCTTCACGTCATCGATCTTGTTAACGGCAAGCACCACCTTGTCGGTGTAGGGGCGGAGCGTCTCGATGAGCATCTGATCCTCGGGGGTAACCTCCATACAGTCCATGACGAAGATTATGAGGTCACTTACCGAAAGGAGCGAGAGGCTCTTCTCGGTCACGGGACCGTCCAGTCCCTCCTGATCTATCTTAACACCTCCGCTGTCCACGAGCGTTACCCGGTTATTTCCCAGAAGCCACGTCTCGGGAATGGGATCACGGGTTACACCGGGAGTGGGATCGGTGATGGCTCTTCTCTTGCCGATGAGCCTGTTGAAAAGCGTACTCTTACCCACGTTGGGGCGTCCTATTATGCTGATAAGGGGAAGCGAAGTGTCGATATCCGCCTTATTTACGATCTCCAGTTTCTGCATTGGATTCCTCTGTCAATGTCTCAGTCTCTTTAATGCTCCCTGCATGAAGGACCTTCCCCGCAATGAGGGAAGCCTTCCCGATGTCAGTTTTCCTTACCGCCCTGACGACGGATGGAATGCTGACTGATGCCATGCTGAGGGCATTGAGGCCAAGGCCCGTGAGAATCGGGATGAGACGTTCATCCCCTGCGGCTTCCCCGCAGACACACGTCTCAATTCCTGCCTCCGATGCACTTCTCACGACCATCGCGATGAGTCTCGCGACTGCGGGATGCAGCGGCGGCGCCAGATATGACAGCTTCTCACTGGCTCTGTCCACTGCGATAGTGTATTGCATTAAGTCATTTGTGCCAATAGAGAAAAAATCACACTTTTTCGCAAGGACATCACTCATGATCGCAGCAGAGGGAACTTCGATCATCGTTCCGACCTTAATGTTTTCATCGTATGGAATACCCTCAGAAGCAAGCTCCCTCTTCACTTCATCAAGGAAGTCAAGCACGCCGTCAAGCTCGTCGGGTGAGGAAATCATGGGAAACATCACCCGGATGTTGCCCTTTGAGGCTGAGGCACGCAGCAGTGCCCTGAGCTGGGTCCTGAAAAGCTCCCGGTTGGACATGCAGAACCTGATCCCCCTGACTCCCAGTGCAGGATTTTTCTCAGGCTTTTCACCCTCATGGACCATCTTGTCATAACCCACATCGTAGGTTCTCACAGTCACGGGACCGTCAAAGGCCTTTGAGATCCGGCTGTAAAGCTCAAAGGAGGCTTCCTCATCGCGCCCGGGGCCATCACCCATAAGCAGGAACTCAGTACGGAAAAGGCCTATGCCCTCAGCCTTCATCGATAGTGCCTGCTCAACGGACTCCCAGCTGTCGACGTTGGCATATATTCTGATGCGTTTTCCGTCATTGGTATATGCGGGCGGAAGGAATTCAGAAAGGTCCTCATCGCACTCTGAAGGAGCAGAAGCATCGGGGTTTACGTAAATCTTTCCAGAAAGCAGGATGTCATCACCGTCACTTATAAGTTCAAGTGCATCCTTTGCATTCATGAAAAGCGCGATACCGTAGGATTTCGCAAGCAGTGCCACGTGGCTTGTGGCTCCACCCTGCTCCAGTACAATGCCCCTGAGATTTTCCCGGTTGAGGGCAATGAGCCCGGAGGGAAGAAGCTCTTCGGCAACCAGTACCGAATCGGGAGGGAGCACGGTCTTCTCGCGCCTTGTGCCGGTGAGCCTCATGATAATGCGCTCAGCCACATCCTTTATGTCGTGGACACGCTCGCTGAAATGCTCATTACCTAGGGCCGTAAGGGATGCCGAGAACGCTTCCGCTGCCATCTTCACCGCATGGGCGGCACTGAGATTCTTTTCAATTATGAAGTACCTGACACGGTCAATGAAGTCAGGATCCATGGCCATGAAGATCTGGACTTCCAGCAGTGCTGCGTCGTTTTCGCATTCAGCCTGCTTCTGGAGCATTGAAAGCTCATCGGTCACCTGCTCAAGGGCAAGGGAAAACTTCTCATACTCCGCTTCCGGTGCCTCAGCGGTGATCTCACTCACCTGAAGTGGTGTTTTCCTCATCAGAAAAGCCCGCCCCCGGGCATGTATGTGCGTTATATCCTGGCCGTCTAGAGTCTTCATGTAAAAAGTTTATATTGGGTTTGTTCTGATGTAAAGAAAAGTGTTGCTTCCGACGGTTAAAATCATACACGGATTTTTCCTGCACATACCATCCAATCGTCTCCGGCGAGGAGCCGATATCCTCAGGGACAATCAGGAGCTGAGGGTAAAGGTTTTCCATGGTATGGTGTATTGATGGACATTACGATTAAGGAAAAGGATACAGGAGTTCTGTATCTGACACCGCTGCTTCAGCAGACCGCATTCTGGTCCGGCGTGAAGAGCGATCTCTGATACATACCCCGTGCATTCGACGATGAAGCGCAAGACCAGAAACAACACAGGTATTGCGGCAAGACACGGAGTGAAGGTCCGTGCAGGCTCTGCCGATGACCTTGGCATCTTTCTTTCCCTCTATGAGGAAACCACAGGAAGAAACCATATCAGAAATCACTCTGCAGAGTACTTTGCCGCACTTTTCCGTCCGGAAAGCGATGCGGAAGTGAAGCTCCTGATCGCGGAGCGTGAAGGCGTTCCCCTATCCTCAATGTTTCTTTCCATCTCCGATGACAGGGCAAGCTACCTCTACGGGGCTTCCTCTTCCAATGGACGGGAGCATGTGTCCACTTATCTGCTGCAGACAACCGCGATGATGATGGCAAAAGGAAGAGGTGCGCTTGAATATGATCTTTTCGGGGTTGCCCCGAAGGGAGAGGAACACCATCCCCTTTCCGGCCTTTCCCGCTTCAAGCATGGCTTCGGTGGAGAGCGGCTTGACCGGATGGGTTGCTGGGACTACCCGCTGAAAAGAGACAGGGCCGAACTGTTTTCCCTGGAGGAAAGACGGATGCCATCCTATCATCTCTGATTGCGCCCGGCCCTCCGATGTATTATAGTTTCGCTTATGATCGAAGACGACGACAAATTCAGACAGAAGGAAAATCTGGACAGGGAAAGGCCATCGCTGGTCCGCCCTGTCATAATCTCGCTCGTCTTCGTTCTCTGGAGCGCGGGACTTCTGTTCTTCTTCTATCCGAAAATGAAGGACGCGGTTGAGAAAAGCGGAGTCATTCCCATGATAGCGGCCCTCAGGGAGAAGGAGCAAAGCTCCCCTCAGCGCGGCGTGAATGCCGTATACATTTCCCAGGAGGGGCCGAAAACATTTGTACTGACAACTGACAAAAGGGGCTCCGATGCCCTTCATGACACGGTGGAAGCGCTTATAAGTGACTATCCCGAACAGGCACTCAGTGAAGGGTGCATCTCCCTCGTGGACAGGAAAACCGAGCTCATCGGCCTCACGCTGAAGAAAGGCATATGCTATGTCAATCTTTCAGACGATGTCCTAAAAAGCCCGGAATGGAACGGATACACCGCATTTGACCAGATAAAAGACACTCTCATGCTTAATGAGAGTGTTAAGAAGGTTGTTATACTTGTGAATGGAAAAGTAACTGACTAGACCCTCTCGATCGAAAGGCATCTGCCTGTCTGGGTGTCGGCAATAATAAGGACGCCCTGAATTGAGCCCGCTCCGTCCGAGATCTCACTCTTCATGGGAAGCTGGGTGAGCTGACGCTCGATCGATACTTCCGGCTTTGACCCGATTACCGCACCGTGGACACCGGTAAGTCCGATGTCAGTGATATATCCGGTACCGCCTGCAAGGATCTTCTCATCCATGGTCTGCACATGGGTATGCGTGCCGACGACGGCAGTGACAGAGCCGTCCAGCCAGAAGCCCATTGCTTCCTTTTCCAGCGATGATTCCGCATGGAAATCGACAAGGATGATGTCCGATGTCTTTCTGAGTTTCTCAACCGTCTCCTTCACGCAGCGGAAGGGACAGTCGGTGACGGGCATGTCCACCCTGCCCTGCAGGGAGATTACGGAGTATGTAACACCGTTCCTGACGAGCGTGCACACTCCGTGGCCCATTACACCTTTGGGATAATTGAGGGGGCGCAGGAGATCATCCTTACTGTCCAGCAGGGGATATATCTCATTCTTCTGCCAGATGTGGTTGCCGCTGGTTATGACATCGGCACCGTATTTCTTCATGGCATAGTAGTCTTCCTCACCTATGCCGAAACCTCCGGCGGCATTTTCACCGTTGATGACGCAGAGGTCGGACCTGGTCTTTCTGATCAGGCCGGAGAGACCGAGGAAGAGGGCACTCATGCCCGGTGCCCCGGCCACATCTCCCAGCATAAGGATTCTGACCTGCATTTATCTTGCGTACTCCACGATCCTGGTCTCCCTGATGATGGTGACCTTGATCTTTCCGGGATATCTCAGCTCTGCCTCGATTCTCTCGGCAATGCCCTTTGCGATATCCTTTGCGTCCTCATCGGAAACAGTCGTGTTGTTCACGAGGATTCTCAGCTCACGGCCCGCCTGAACGGCATATGCGCTGTCGACTCCCTCAAAGCTCTTTGCGATGCCCTCAAGGCTCTCAAGACGCTTGATGTAGTTGTCGAGGCTCTCCCTTCTTGCACCGGGACGTGCCGCGGAAATCGCATCGGCGATCTGGACGATGATTGATTCGATACAGTTGGTATCCACGTCCCCATGGTGGGCGGCAACGGCGTTGACGACCCTCGGGTCCTCGCCGAGTCTCTTGACAAGGTCGGCACCGAGCTCGGCGTGGTTGGCTTCGCTTTCGGTCTCAGCACCCTTACCGATATCGTGAAGCAGACCGCCTCTCATGGCGATCTCGGCATTGGCACCGACTTCCGATGCGATCATGCCGGCAAGGATTGCAACTTCCTTGGAGTGGTACAGCACGTTCTGACCGTAGCTGGTTCTGAAGTAAAGTCTTCCGAGAGCCCTGATGAGTTCAGGTCCCATGTTGTGGATTCCGAGGTCGAAGATGACCTTTTCACCCTCATCGACGATGATGCGGCCGACTTCCTTGCTGACCTTTCCGACCATTTCCTCAATGCGTGAGGGATGAATGCGTCCGTCCTGGACAAGACGCTCAAGAGCAACCCTCGCGATCTCCTTCCTGACGGGATCAAAACAGGAGATGACTACTGCTTCAGGTGTATCATCAATGATTATGTCGACACCGGTAAGAGTCTCGAGGGTACGGATGTTCCTTCCCTCGCGGCCGATGATGCGGCCCTTCATCTCATCGGAAGGCAGTGACACGGAAGAAGTGGTCACCTCTCCGCTGACCTCCGTTGCGAGACGCTGTATGGACTCAACTATTATGTCACGGGCAACCTTCTCGGCCGTGAGTTTGGTCTCGGCCTCGATCTTTGCGACATACACATGTCCGTCGTGGGTGGCCTTTGCCTTCATCTGCTCGATGATGGAAGCCTTGGCTTCCTCCTGGCTCATCCCTGCGATCTTCTCCAGCTCGGTAATGAGTGAAGATTCCTTCTCCTTCAGTTCCGCTTCCTTGGCTGAAGCGGCCTCAGCCCTTTCCAATAGTTGCTTTTTGACTACATCAAGTTCCTGCTGCCTGTGTTCAAGATTTTCTTCCTTCTGCAGGAGACGGCGTTCCGTTTTCTGCAGCTCTGATCTTCTTTCCCTGGCCTCACGCTCATTCTGCTGCTGCTCTTTCAGCAGTTTATCGCGGGTTTCAAGCATGAGCTCTTTTGCCTGAGCTTCTGCCTTGATGATTGCTTCCTGCTCAGTTCTGACTGCCTTCTGTTCCACGGAAGTCAGCTTGAACTTTGCATATATCCAACGGCCTGTATAGCCGAGGGCTATGCCTAAAAAACAACATAGAAGGATAGTAATAACGTTCATCATAACTATAATCCCCTATGATATCTATAATCATAATGACAGGCTATCCAAAGGTCAAGCTGAATCGAGTGATATTCAGGGGGCGTTATACCCTACCGGAATATGGGTTAATAAGTGCATGTCTGACGAAAGATGATCAAAGAAAACACTTTAATAAATCATACAGGCCATAGTAAGCAATCATAACTAAGTTACAGTGAGTATTTAGGCAAACATTTTAACCCCGACTGCCGTTATCAGCACAATGCGTCTTCGGCCTCCTCCCGATCCCGTTCGAGCTTCAGCAGAAGACGGAATCTGACAAACGCAAGAGCCAGTGTGAAGGCCAGTCCCGACAGGGTGACCATGAGGTACCTGAAGGACCCTTCACATCCTTCCGAGAAGGTGTTTATCAGGGTGTTTTCCAGGTTTATCATCGATATCACGGCCGAGGTCAGGGATATGAACCGGCGCCCTGCCCTGAGCTGGTCCGTCAGCTTTCCCTCCCTGACAAGGCTCACTATCGAAACGGTGAGGAATACGAACGTGTATAGGGCCATGGTGATGGCAAGGATGTCCGAACTTTTCCTGTCCGCCCTCTCTTTTGCGGTCAGGAAAACCATGGCAATTATGCATATGTCCAGAAGCGTCAGGATCAGCAGTACCGTTCTGAGAACCCTCCGCCCGTCTTCCGAGCGGTAGATGTGAAGCTTCAGCAGGGACAGTACCAGATAGAAGACAGCCGCTGCCAGATACCAGTATATCCCGGTAAGCAGCCATGAGATTACCAGAAAGACCGAATAGGACATGCTGAATACAAGCGAGCAAAGCAGCCGGAGCCTTTCATCGGGAATGTACTTCCTGACCCTCATCACCCCGCTTACCGCTGAAGGAAGTCTTATCGAAGTCAGGACAAGCATGATGAAGGACAGGACGTACACAGGGTAACAGAGTATGGTAAAAAACTCCTGATAAAGGAAGGAACTGGTAAGCAGGACGGCGGCAAGCACGTCAAGAGGAATGAGAATGTAAAGAGGCGGTTTCAGGAAACGCTTCATAACCTTATTCTCACCGTAAAGAGCGTGCCCTTTCCCACCTCACTTTCAAAGAACACTTCGGCGCCCGTCAGGGCTGCTGAGCGCCTGACCAGGGCAAGGCCCAGCCCGTTTCCCGCCGTTGAATGGGACCTGTCACCCTGATAGAACTTCTCCCACACATGCTTTCTCACATCCTCGGGAATTCCGATACCCGTGTCCTGCACGTTCAGGACCGCATGTCCATCGGCCCTGTGAAGGCTCACTGCCACCGTTCCGCCATCGGGCGTGAACTTGAAGGCATTTGAGAAAAGATTTGACCAGATCAGGGAGAGAAGCTCCCTGTCGCTTCTCACTGAAATGTCCTCCTCTATGTCAGTTTCCAGTATGATTCCCTTCGCCTCCCACACTCCTTCAAACTGCAGCAGGGAGGAACAGATGCTGTCAGATAGGGAGAACTCCTCCGCTTTGGGGAGGATCTGCTGGTTTTCAAGCTTATTCAGCCTGAGGATATTGGTGACGAGATTGGCAAGCTCCCTTGATTTAGCAGTGACGATGGAGGCATATTCCATTCGCTGCTTCTCATCCAGATCAGGAGCGGAAAGCAGCATTCCGTAGTTCTGTATGACCGAAAGCGGTGTTTTAAGCTCGTGGGATACATTGGAGATGAAGTCATTTCTCAGCGTCTCAACCCCTGAGAGCTCCTTTCCCAGCCGGTTCACATCCTCGGCAATCGAGGCAAACTGATCAAGGCCGGGAAGATGTGAGTTTATGCTGACACTCACGCTGAAGTCCCCGCTCATGTACTTCGAGAGTACATCCTTTATCTTCCGGCATGGACGCTCCATGTAGATCTTCATCCTGAAGTAATCGGTTAAGGAAAAGGCAAACGCTATTAAAACAACCACGAGGAAAGTGAGTCTGGCCGCCAGATTTATCTCCTGCTCTGTGTATTCATGCCCGATGCTGACCATAAGGGTGTTCATGAATGTCAGGATCGTGAATGTCGTCAGCAGGGATACCGGCAGGAAAAAGGCAAGAAATCTTAAAATGCCCTTTAAAAACCTTTTGTTCCTCATTTCAGCCTCACCCGGTAGCCCAGTCCATGCACGGTCACGATCTGGAAATCCTCACATTCAGCAAGCTTTGCCCGCAACTTTGTGATGTACACATCCACCGTCCTGGTCCCGGATGATGAATCCATATCCCAGAACTCATCCATGAGTTCTGTGCGGGTAAAGGTCTTCTGCGGACTGGAAAGCAGTCTGAAAAGTATTGAAAACTCCCTTGCAGTGAGCGCAATCTCGCGGCCGTTAAGTCTGGCAGAGTGTTCATCACTGTCCATGACGAAGCCACCGGCTTCCACACGCTTTGAGGTCATTATCCTTGCCCTTCTCAGCAGGGCCTCGATACGGCAGCAGAGCTCATCGAAATCGACAGGCTTTACCAGATAGTCATCAATGCCCAGTGAAAAGCCCCGGATCTTTGAGGGGACGTCCGACAGTGCACTGAGAAAGAGAATCGGAGTGCCTGTATCACTGCTTCTTATGGCCTCAGCAAACTCAAAGCCATCCATGTCCTTCATCATGATATCGGAAATAATCAGATCGAACCGCTCATGTTCCATGACATCGAAGGCCTCTTTGGCACTGAAGCACGAGTTGGGGGCATACCCCCTCATCCTCAGTATCGCTGAAAGGGAGCGGTTGAAATCACAATCGTCGTCAACTACAAGAATTCTAACCATATTATGATGATACAGCCTAATTGTTAAAATTCTGTATTGTTCAGTCTGATTTTTTCAAAAGCCATCGCAAGGATCATCACGCTCCAGCCGATGGCACAGGAGACCGCAATACCCCTGATCCCGTACTCAGGTGCAAGAATATAGGTAAATACAGTCCTGAGGGAAGCCTGAAGGAAGGTGTTGAAGGCAACCATCTTCATCCTGCCCATTCCCCGGAAGAAGCCCTGCAGGGCGTTGGTTGCGGCAGGAAGAAAGTAGAAAAAGGCCATCAGGGCCAGATAGGAGGCACCTGTAATTATGACGTCATCATTGCCTTCAGTGACAAAGAGCGACATCAGGGGTACCCGGAACAGATATGTCAATGAAAATATGATCACCCCGTAGATCATCGCGATCGTGATTCCGGACCTGAAGCCTGTCTTTATTCTGTCCTTCTTTCCTGCACCCCTGTTCTGAGCCGTGAATGTGGATATGGCAGAGCCTATTCCCTGCGCCGGGATGCATGCAAAGTCATCAGCCTTGGTTACCGCATTGTATGCGGCTATGGATACGACTCCGAGCGCATTGACCTGACTCTGGATCAGCACCTTGCATATTGGCTGTATAGCCTGCTGAAGGGCAGAGGGTGCCCCGTAAGCCATGATTCGCGAGAGCCTTTCCTTTTTCAGGGTGAAATCGCTCCGGGTCGGGACAATATCCCTCTCATGCCTTACCGTCCAGCAGAGTGCCAGCACTGCCGAGACAGCCTCGGCAACCACCGTGGTGACGGCTGAGCATATGATGCCAAAGCCAAGAAGGCCGATGAATATGCAGTCAAGTACTATGTTGAGTATTGCGGAAAAGGAGAGAAACCTGAGAGGGGTTTTTGTGTCCCCCACACTCTTCAGACCGGCAGCCAGCGTATTGTAGAAGAAAGTGAACGGAGTGCCGAGGAATGTTATCGCAAGATATGAAGAGGCCATGGCGGATATATCTGACGGCACACCCAGTAGCCTGATTATCAAAGGCGAGAGAAAGAAACCAGGAATCGCGACCAGCAGTGCCGACAGAAGCCCTAGGGTTATCGTTGATCCCAGAATGGACCTCACCTCTGCAAACTGCTTCCTTCCGTATGCTTCACTCATCAGAACGCCGGAACCGATGCACATTCCTGAAACGGCCAGGATTACAAGATTCATCACAGGCCCGGCAGTACCTTCGGCAGCCAGGGCCTCAGGGCCGATGAAACGGCCCGCTATCACGGTATCAGCGGCATTGTAAAGCAGCTGGAGGGCATTGGCCGCAAGCAGGGGAAGAGCATATTTTATAAGGTGGCGCCAGGGCGTCCCGATTGTCATGTCAGTCATATCAGTTGATGATAATCCCTGCCTCCCTCATGTTGCAAGCAGATGGGAAAAGTCCTCCCTGCAAAATGCGCGGAAGGACTTTTCAATTCAGCTCAGTAGAAGAATACTGCCTTAAGGGAAGGTGTGACGAAGAAGTCGCCGCTGAGGCTGAATTTCAGATCATTGTACGTCCAGTTAAGGAAGTTACTTCCGAGCTTAACTCCGATTCCCATTCCGAAGTTGTCGGTGAAGTGGTAATCGGCACCGATATATCCGCCAAGACCGGCAGAGAAGAGTGTTGTGGTGCCAGTGAAGGAAAATGCGGGTGCAACGGTAAGCTTCACTCCCGATTCACCGAAAGCATAGCGGTATGCGGGACCTGTCATGATGTCAATCTTCCAGTTGTTGATGTCCGTAAGATCAAACAGGGCATCAGCACCGCCATAGTAACCGAGTGAGCCGCCGAAGAACCCGGTTGAATCGGAAGAAAGTCCCATGTAATGCCCGTTGTCAAATGAATATGCGACACCGGCTGAAGTGTTTCCGTCAAATGCGAAGAGTCCTGACAATGCAATAAGACTCACGAGAACAGCAATAATTGCTTTTTTCATTTTCTGATCTCCTTATCAGTCGTTAATTATTTTTTCTGAGAGCTTCCTGATCTCAGGTGCAAACTTTTCCTTCCTGATGGCAAGCAGGACCTTGTAGAGGGGATAGTTCACCAGAGCCGCGGCAATTCCAAGGCAGCCAATGGCCACACCGGGAATCATCGGTGATGAGATTCCGAGCACCATGGAAATATCGGTCATGACAAGACACATTCCGAATCCCATTATCAATGCCGCGACAACCCCGATGGTCATGGCCAGTATCTGTACAGGCCTTCTGGCCCTGATATCAAGTCTGACAAGCTCATCAAGATCACTCTCCTGGTTCTCCGTATACATGCTGAGTATTCCGGCAGCCAGGCTTTTTCTTTCTTTATCATTCATATCAACAGTCTCCTTATATGCTCAGAGGCTAAACCGCCACTATTAATGAAATGTTTGGAAATCGTTAATTTTTCGTTAAAACAGAACGCCCATCAGACAGGCATTAATACGGATGACAGAGAGAGAATGGAGTTTATATTATACCCATCAGATGCCTTCAAAATAAAACTAGCCAATTTTCATTCCTAATTTAGTATATTATTTTCTATCTGCCTTTGAGCATAGAATATATAGAATATTCCTTGGCAGAGCCCTTTACCTTCCGCCCATAGCGTACCAGGTTCCAAAGGGATTGGATGCCCAGACATTCTGGAATGCGGTTAAATTCTCACGTCGCATTCAGGCAACGGTGTTTCAGTTTTCAGCGTGTACTTTTTTTCTTAAAGAAACACCATACATGCAGGAAAGGCTTCATGAGTTCGATATGAACTTCGGTGGCACACTGGCCTCTTCAAACATTGTTTCAGAAAAAAACCACCAGTATTATCTTTTAAGTTCCATCATGGAGGAAGCCATTGCATCCAGTCAGATGGAAGGTGCATCGACTGCAAGGAAGGCTGCAAAGGAGATGCTTCGGAAGCATTCAAAGCCTAAGGACAGAAGCCAGCAGATGATCCTGAATAACTACAATACGATCAGGTATCTTTCCGAACATAAAACAGATACCCTTACACCTGAGCTGATACTTGAGATTCATAAAAGGATATCTGAAAAAACCCTGGATGACCCCTCTGACGAAGGTAAATTCAGATCAGACAATAATATTTTCGTCGTAAATGGCTTAACGGGAGAAGTCGCTCATGAACCACCTTCCCACGAGGTCATAACGGACATGGTCAGCCAGCTTTGCAGATTTGCAAATGAAGATAAACCATTCATCCATCCTATAATAAAAGCCATCATCTTACACTTTATGATCTCATTTCTTCATCCGTTTGTGGATGGCAATGGACGTACTGCACGTTCTGTTTTCTACTGGTACATGTTGAAAAAAGGGTATTGGCTTACTGAATATCTGTCCATCTCCCGTGTTATCTTTAAGAGTAAAGATCAGTACGAGAAAGCTTTTTTATACACCGAACATGATGATTACGACTTGGGTTATTTTGTCACATACAACCTGAAGGTTATGCGTCAGGCCTTTGATGAATTTAAGAATTACCTTGACCGCAAATCAAGGGAAAACAGTGCATTGATGGAATACAGGATTCCCGGGCTTAATGAACGTCAGATCTTAAGAATTTGCACGGATAAACCTACATCAATGTTCACAAGCAGGGAGATGGAAACCCGCTTCAATGTATCGGTAAAAACCGCCCGTTCTGATCTGGAAGGGCTTGTCGAGGCAGGATTACTGGAAACAGTCCCGATCAACAGGAGACTGAAAGGATATACAAGAAGCAGGGACTTTGAAACAAGGTTAGAGGAAATCAGAGGGAATTAGAGGAAAATTCCCTCTGTTTCTGATCAGATCATCTCCTTCATTATTATCCCGGCTGCCTGCTTTATGACATCAGGCGAAGCGGCATCATAGAGGATTGCATGGGTTGACTCGGGACACGGTATGACCGGAGAGCCTATCGATGAGAGATATGCACTGGCCTCATCATAGTTAATGCATGGATCCTTCATGCCGAGAAATGCATAAATTGGCCTGTCATAGCTTCTGACTGTTTTCCTGACTCTCTGGCAGAGTCCGAACAGCATCTGATTTGCCGGCGTGATGTCAGTTTCCAGGAAATACCTGATTATATCGATATCATCACTGTCACACAGCTCGGCAAGTCTGGGATTGAGGACGCTGGGAGTAAAGTGTCTGAGAGGCTCTGAAGCAACGACAGGTTTTTCAGTCACTGCCGGTGCAAAGAGAAAAACACCGTCTGCTCTCTCAGAGAGGAGTGCCAAGGCTCCGCCCATGGACCACCCTGCTATATAAACTCTGTCGTATCTGCTCTTAAGTTCAGTGATCCTGCCCTCCACTGCCCCTATGAGGTCATCGGCCGTAATGCGGTTAATGTTCTCCTTATCCAAGCCGTGCCCAGGCAGGGTCAGCGTGGTGTAAGGAACGGAGAGTGCCTTCACGAAGTGGGTGAATGCGCCGGGACCGCCAGTGAAGCCATGAATCAGCAGAAGGACGGAAGGAGCCTCCTTCAGATTACAAAGCGGAAGAAAGAATCTCATCAGCCTTTCACCGAACCTACCATGACGCCCTTGACGAAGTAGCGCTGGACGAAGGGGTACACCAGAATGATCGGGAGCGTTGATACGATGATTACTGCCGCCTTGATGCTCATTGAAAGAGATGCGGCTTCCGCGCTGGAACCACCGCCGTTGTTGAGCTGAGTGGTACCGTTGACGATATTCCTGAGGTAGAGCATTACCGGGAACTGACTGCTCTTGAGGTAGATAAGGGAGTTGAACCAGTCATTCCAGAAAAATACGGCAGTATAGAGTCCCACAGTTGCAAGTCCGGCTCCTGAAAGCGGAAGGATTATCTTTGTAAGGATTCCTCCATAACCAAGTCCGTCTATAATTGCGGCTTCCTCAATGTCATTAGGGATAGACTTGAAGAAGTTTATGAGCAGGATGAGGTTGAAGGTGTTGATACAGAACGGCAGCAGGATCGCGAAGCGGGTGTTGATGAGTCCGAGTCTTGAAACCAGCAGGTAGTTGGGAATCAGGCCGCCTGAGAAGAACATGGAAAAGACCACAAGCTTCATTATGATGCTCTGTCCCCTGAGATGGGGCTTTGACAGCGGATAGGCAAAGAGCGTCATGACAAAAAGCGAAATCGCAGTACCGAATACCGTGTAGATGATCGTATTAAGATAGGCGTTGAAGAAGTTGGGATAGGTGAATATCTGTTTGTAAGCCTCAACACTGAACCCGACGGGCACCACGAAGACTTCCCCGTTCACGACCGCTATTGGGTCTGAAAGGGAGAGCGAGATGATGTACAGGAACGGGATCAGACAGACAAGAAGCACCAGCACCATTATCGCGTAAACGACTGTCTTGAACGCTATGTTTGATTTCGTGTTGTATTCTCTCATTTGGGTCTTCCTCCTCAGTATACGCTCTCACCGGTAAGTTTCCTGGAAAGGAAGTTCGATGAGGAGACGAGGATGACTCCGACGACACCGGAGAAGAGTCCGATTGCCGTGGCATAGGAATAGTTCTGGTTGGCAAGACCTGTCCTGTAAACCAGGGTGTCCAGTATATCGGAAACCGAGCTGTTTGCAGGAGTGTACATGAGAAGGACCTTCTCAAAGCCAAGGGACAGCAGACGTCCGACGTTGAGTATGAGCATGACCATGATGGTGGGCATGATCGAGGGGATCGTGACGTAGCAGATCTGCTGCAGGTGTCCTGCACCGTCGATTGTAGCGGCTTCGTAAAGCTCCTGAGGGATCGAGGTGATGGCGGCGATGTATATTATGGCAGTCCAGCCTGTAAACTGCCAGGTATCCAGAAGAATGTAGATCAGCCTGAAATACTTCGGATCATTCATGAAGTATATGGGCTCTATTCCGAAGGTGTTTACAAGGAACTTGTTTATGACACCTGAGGACGGGGATAAAAGTTCCCCGATGATGGCGATGACGACAACCGTTGACACGAAACGCGGCATATAGGATATCGTCTGCACCGTCTTTTTGAATTTTATGCTTCTGACCTCATTCAGCAGGATAGCGAAAATGATCGGGATCGGGAAATTGATGACGAGGTTGAGCACTGAAAGAACAAGGGTGTTCCTGAATGCGTTCCAGAATGCGGGATCCTTGAAGAATCTCTGGAAATAGTAGAGTCCGACCCACTCGGTACCGAAGGTGGACTTACCGGGTCTGTAGCGTCTGAAGGCAAGCACGTTGCCGATCAGGGGGACATATTTGAAAAGGAGGAAAAGCGCAAGAGGCAGGGCCAGCATTGCATATAACTGCCAGTATCTCGTCAGATACACTTTCATACTTTTTTTGGGTAATTGGTCTTTTTTCACTTCATCCTCCGTACACGATACCGGCAGGCATATAGCCCGCCGGATAATGGAAAACCACTTCTGAGCTTACAGGTTGTCGTTGTAGAGCTTCAGCATCTTCTCGATACCGAGAGTCTTCATTTCCTTTACATATGCATCCCAGTCCTTTTCGATGGACTTTGCACCTGTAAGGAATGCGTCGTTCCAGCGCTCCCATGCATCTGCGAGCGGAGTCTGGAGGGAACCTGCTTCCTCAGCCTCAAGATCGTCGAATTTCGGCTTGGGAGGGATGAGCTGGATGACATCACCCATTGCCTCAACCTCAGCGTTGATCGCAGCATAGGTTTCGTCATACTTGGTCATCTCTCTCTTGTTGACCCATACCATCTGTGTTACGTCGCTGCCGCAGCCTGCATCCTGCTGGAGAGCCTTGTAGATGCCTCTCTCATCATTGACCAGGGAGTCCTTGAACTTGACTTCGCCGTTAACGATATCATATGTGACGCCTTCGACACCGAGGCACCAGATCTTTGCTGCTTCTTCTGAGAAGAAGATTTCATCGATCTTTCTCACGACCTGCTCGAAATCCTTTCTTTCAGCTGTCTTAGCCGGGAAGATGATACCTGCACCGGTCTTGCTCTTGGGCTGGTTGTGTGCGCCGCCGGGACCTGCGAGGGAAGGATACATCATGAGCTCAAAACCATCGATCTTGCTTGCAGCAGCAACGCCGCCGATCTGGTCATAGTAAGCATATGTGACCATTGAAGCGCCTGTTGCCATCTTCTGAGACCACTTGGTTCCGTCGATGGGATCAGCCATTTCAGGATCGAGGAGGCCTTCGGCATAGAGCTTGTGGAAGTATGTGATGTAAGCCTTGTACTCTTCGCTGATTGCACCTGCGAAATACTCCTTCTTCTCATAGTCATAGGAAAGGACGTATGAACCGGAGGAGCTGTTCTTACCGAGGGAGATGCCGAAGCTGGGCATCGTGAAGCGGTAGAGAACTCTGGGGCCTGCCAGAATGGTGAAGGGATATGAGGAAGGATTGTTGGCCTTGAATACCTTCAGGACTTCATAGAGATCATCGAAAGTCTTGGGAACATCAAGTCCGTACTTCTCCAGAAGGTCCTTTCTGAGGATGAGACCGCCATCATAGAACGGAACATCGAAAAGACCGGGGAGGTTGTATCTCTTGCCATCCTCGAGGTTGAGCACGTCAACGGCATCCTGGATACCGAACTCAGCAACTCTTGCGTTGAAGTTGGGAGTCCACTCGGCGTAATCAGAGATGGGAACGATGGCGCCATTGAGGGCCAGGGACTGGTTTTCACCAGTAATGCTCTGATACAGGATGACATCCGGTGCATTGCTGTATGTGTTCAGGGCCAGGGATACCTTTGTCTGATAGTCGGCAATGGGTATAACCTCGAACTCCAGATCCACATTGAACTTCTCTTCGATTGTCTTAACCGTGAGCCAGTCAGACTTGAACGGAAGAGTTGAGTTGTCTGAATAATACATTGTGATCTTCAGCGGACCTTCCGCTGCTGCAGCCTCTTCCTTTGCGCCAGCGGCGAAAAGAACGGAGCAGAGTGCGACCACGAGCAGAAGTGAAAACAGTTTCTTCTTCATACATTTGTCTCCTTTGAGGTATTAAATTCATCCGCGATATGCACCGGCGTGCAGGACGCGAACAGATTTCCAAGTCCGGGGTGTTCCTCAAGGAGCGCTTCAGCTTTCTCCTTCGGAACATCGTAAGCCGCCATTACTATGGCAGTCTTAGTGGTATGGGCACTTTGTTCGAAGGCTTCGGCGGCCCTCTCCTCGGTAACCCCTGTTATTGCCTCTATCATACGGATCGAGCGGGCCACAAGCTTTGTGTTGACGGGGCGGAGGTCAACCATCAGGTTATTGAATACCTTGCCCAGTCTTATCATGCTCGCCGTAGTTATCATGTTGAGTGTAAGTTTCTGTGCCGTGCCGGATTTCATCCTGGTTGATCCGGTTACGATCTCGGGTCCCACGGGGACATAGATCCTGCACATGGGAGGAACTACCGCAAAAACTGCAGTTTCCTTATTTGAGCTTATTGCCGCTGCCCCTGCCCCGATCGATACCGCATATTTCAGTGCCTCGACCACAAAGGGAGCTCCTCCGTTTGCCGTGATTCCGATGACTGTGTCTTTTTCGTTAAGTCCCCTGTTCCTGAGCTCGGCAACGGCTGCACTGCCGTCATCCTCAGCCCCTTCAACCGAAATGGTCAGGGCCCTGGGGCCTCCGGCTATGATTCCCTGCACCATGGAGGGATCGACACCGTAGGTAGGGGGACACTCTGAGGCATCCAGGACACCAAGACGTCCTGAAGTTCCGGCTCCCACATAGAAAAGGCGTCCGCCCTTCCTGAAAGACTCAACCACAAGGTCCGTTACATATGCTATCTCATCCAGTGCGGTCGACACTGCCTCAGGGACCTTCTTATCCTCGGAATTGATAATCCCGATGATCTCCCTGGTGCTTTTCATGTCTATTCCGACCGATGCCGGATTTCTGCTCTCAGTTGTTGCTACCATAATCCAATATTAAACCCTTCCTGAATCTTGTCAATAATTTTCGCTTTCTGAAAATTATTTTCACAACTGTATCTTGCCAAGCACGCTTCCATGTCTCGCCCCGGAAGCACCCGTAAGGACATTCACACGACCGAATATGGTCTCATTTGCCAGTATGGCAAAGGCAACGGCTTCCTTGCTGTCACTGGAAAAACCTGCCTCTTCCCCGGTAAGAACCTCAGTTTCAGGTAACATTTCCTTCAGGGAAGCCATTATTGCCCCGTTATGACTTCCGCCACCGGCAACAGTCAGTCGCTTCAGCGTGACATGGGATTGCTCTACCGCACTCCTGATGCACTCTGCAGTGAACCAGGCAGCAGTCCTGAGGGTATCCTCAGGTGAAACTCCGTTTTCAGAGGCAATATGTAAGATTTTTTCAACATATGCGCCGTTGTAGTACTCCCTTCCGGTGGTTTTGGGCGGAGCTTTCCTGTAATACTCATCTGAAAGGAAAAACTCCTTCAGAACAGGAGATATCCGGCCCTTAAGGGCGAAGGCACCTCCCTCATCATAGGGCTTACCCGTATAATGGCTGATAAGCGCATCAAGAAGCACGTTGCCGGGACCGGTGTCAAAGGCACGCACCTCGTCCTCACTGCACCCCTTCCTCAGGATCGTTATGTTCCCGATCCCTCCGATATTCTGGTATGCTGAGTCAAACTCATCACTTCTGTAGAGCAGGTATTCCGTATAGGGCACGAGCGGTGCTCCCATACCTCCTGCGGCGAAGTCACGGGTCCTGAAGTCAGATACCACGGGACAGGAAAAGTACTCAGCAAGCTCACCCACGTCCCCTATCTGCATCGTGCCCCTTACAGTGTATCCCAGGTATTCGGCTGGATCAGGGATGTGGAACACGGTGTGCCCGTGGGAGCCGATGAGGTCGACTTCTTCCTTGCTTACACCCGCCTTTCCGCAGAGCGCAATGGAGGCTTCCAGAAAGAGGTGTCCCAGCAGGAAGGACATCTCGGTAAGCTCCCGGCTTCCTCCCTCACTGCCTTTGACAAGGGCAAGCAGTCTGTTCCTGACAGCATCCTCATATGGAAGTGAGATGAAAGCTTCCTCCTTCACCTTTATTGATGTATGGCTTCCGCTTATACGGACCAGCGCCGCATCGATCCCGTCACAGCTTGTACCGCTCATGAGACCTATGACGACTCTCTCCTTCTTATCGGCAAGGGGCTGCAGCTTCATTTCTTAATCCTCAGCATATCGGCATATAAACCGGGGGTGGAGTCGGGAATGGGAATCGCACCGACACACTTTTCATAGAACGCGGTCGGTCCCACCGATCCGATTATCGCATAACCGTAACCTTCCTCCCTCAGGGCATGCATGCATGCAATGAGGAGTGCACGGCCTATTCCCTTGCCCTGTTCGCTCTCAAGCACCTTTGTAGGGCCGAAGAAATCGGGAGCCGTCGCATTGTAGCAGGCATATCCCAGAATCTCATTGTCCCTGGCTGCGATGAAGAGCGTGGGCCTTTTGCGGGAGAAACAGCACTCTGCCTCACCGGCGGCATAGAGAGAGGAGTGTTCCTTGATCCAGGAGACGATGTGCTCCCTGTTAGGGGGAAAGGCCCTTATTATCCTGATACCAAGCCCCTCCATCTTCCTGATCTCGTCATCGAGGGAAGGAAGGTCATAAAGTCTTACAAGCATGTCCATATCTCACCCCACATACACGGGAAGGTGTCCTTTGAGTTTTCCTTCCCCCTTCAGTATGCGTGCACACTCGGCGAAGATCCTCTCCGAGTACTCATAGGTTGCAAAGGCACCATTCACATAAGAAAGATTCTCCTCTCTCATGTCATACGGATTACGAAGGGCAAAGAGAATGACCTTATGATCTCTGGACAGTGCCCTGATAAGTGCCTCCTGCCCCTTCTGAAGGTGTGCATTGTAGGTACCCACTACCGTATATTCATATCCTTCCGATTCCTTCAATACGTTCTCTGTCTGAGCCTGGGAGGGATCGGCAGTGGTGATGATTGCCTTGGTGAGGAACTCCTTTGCCATGTAGGAAGGAAAGGCTGCTCTCTCAATACGATCGGATATTTTACTTGTGATGAAGGCCTCAGGCCCTATGAATATCGCCTTTTTGGGATCGAATCCGGCATCCAGCGGGATCACCTCCGTGACAGCTGCCGTTGCGGTCTCATCAAAGAAGTTCTTTGTTTGCGAGAAGTCAAAGCTCTCCGGTTTAGTGACAGGGGAAAGCTTTTCCTTTACCGCAAGGACCCTTTCCGAACATGCATCGAAGCACTCCTTATCGATGCCGCCTTCAGCTGCCAGACGCTCATACTCCTTCACGAACTCCTCAACCAGGTTTACGTCATGGCTGAAGAACACCATGTCCACACCTGCCTCAAAGGCCCTGACTGCACCGTTCACGGAGCCGTAGAACCTGCTTATGGCCTGCATCTGCATGCAGTCTGAGATTACGATACCCTTGAAGCCCAGCTTCTCACGCAAGAGGCCAGTAATGAGTTTCCGGCTCATGGTGCACGGTACTTCACTCTCTATCTTCGGAAAGAGGATATGGGATGTGGTCACGGCGGGAACGCCTTCCTCAATAGCCGCAACGAAGGGCTTCAGCTGGTCTTCAAGCTCCTCCAGCTCCAGATCGATCACGGGGAGGGCAAGGTGGGAGTCTGTGCCCGTATTGCCGTGTCCCGGGAAGTGCTTTGCAGAGCTGAGAATTCCGCTCCTGTTATATCCCCTCACAGCCCTTACGCCGTACTCGGTGACCTTCTCGCTTCTGTCGGAGAAGGAACGAACACCGATTACCGGATTCTTAAGGCTTACATTGATATCAAGCACGGGAGCAAGGTTGAAGTTACAGCCCAGTTCCATCAGGAGGCGTCCGTTTCGGTAAGCGCACTCTTCAACCACATCAGGATCCTCAAGGGCGCTTTCCGCCATCTGGGACGGAGCCACCACGCTGGAATCGGGGAGTCTGGAGACCATACCCCCTTCCTGGTCAATTGAGATGAGGGGATGATATCCTGTCTCAGCCGTTATGAATTCATCGATCTCGATGCATAGCCTGTTCAGCTGTTCAAGGGACTCGATGTTGTTGGAAAAGAGAATAACGTTGCCGAGCTTATACTCCCGGACCATTCGTTTGAAGTCTTCACTCATTTCCTTTCCGGGGAACCCGGAGAAGAGACGCATACCGATTCTGGTTCTTAAATCCATGATATTTCTCCTCAGTAAAGTATAAATCTGCTCATAAGTGTCCTGAAGTAAAGGGCATCGCGGTCACATTTCGCCAGCAGGGCCGGAAGATCATTCTTCACCATCTCGGATTCCCTGCTTCCCAGCAGGTGTCTTATTGAAGCGATCTTCCCTTCAGGGAAGCACATCTCATCATATTCCTCAAATATCCTGTTCATCAGTCTTAAGCTGAACTCGACAGGGTTTGCACCGTAGTCAGTAACCCTTATCCGGTAGCCGTGACAGAGCTCGCCCTGGTACTTGCTGGATGAGGGAATGAAAGTGGTTCTCTCCAGCTCAAAGCCCTCAAAGGAGAAGGACAAATCTCGGGTCATGAACGGAGCGCCGAAGGTCAGGAACGGTGCATCGGTACCCCTTCCCTCTGACAGGTTGGTTCCCTCCAGGAAACACATTCCGCTGTAGACGAATGCCGTCTCAAAGGTCGGGATGTTAGGGCTGGTTGGAACCCACCGGCCCTGCCAGAGACCTCCGGTCCAGCCATCCAGCGGAACGACGCGGAGATCGGCACCGATATTGGCATTGAAGAAGAGTGCCAGCTCACCTATCGTAAGACCGTACCTTATGGGCAGGTTGTCGATTCCGACGAATGACTGGTCACTTTCATCCAGGAGGGTTCCGTAAACAGAGCGTCCGAGGGGATTCGGACGGTCCAGGATTATTACAGGAAGGTTCATCTCAGCTGCCGATCTGAGTATCAGCCTCAGGGAGGAAACATAGGTGTAGAATCTAAGCCCCAGGTCCTGGATGTCAAAGACAAGCACATCGATCAGCTCCCTTGCCTCCTTCGATAAACCGGAGCCGTTACCGCCGTAAAGGGAAAAGACCTTGAGTTTTCCTGACTGTTCCCCGTCCACCTTCTCGCCTGCGGCAAAGGTCATGGTTATTCCGTGCTCCAGTCCGAAGACTGCAGCCAGACACGTCTCCTTCTCAAAGATCTCAAGACTGCTGCGTCCGAAGCGGTCCACTGAGGCTGCGTTCGCAACCAGTCCTACCCGCTTTCCCTTCACCAGGGAAAGCACTGTTTCAATCCGGTCAAGTCCTCTCTTCATTTTATCCTCCTGTTTACTGCATCCCAGGAATCGAGAATGAGATCATAACGAACACCTCCATCCATGATGAGTGCACGGTATATCATATCAACGGTCACAAGCATCTGAAGTCGGGAAAGAGTCGCACCTTCCCTGAGCAGTGCTTCGTTTTCAGAGACAGGAACGGTCACGTCAGCCTGCTCGCTTATCGGGTTGTCACCCTTCTTGGTCATTGCGAGGACACGCATCCCGTTTTCCTTCGCAATCTTCACGGCATCAAGGGTTTCCCTGGTCGTCCCGGAGTATGAGATGGCGATCAGAAGATCCTTGCTTCGTCCGGAGGAAAGGGTCACCTTGACCACATCCTGATCAGCATCGAAAAGACTCCTTATTCCCAGTCTGAGCAGCTTCTGCCTCAGGTCCTGTGCAACCAGTGCACTGGCACCTATTCCGGCCAGGGTAATGGAAGAAGCACTCAGTATCTCATGCACGGCCTTCTTAATAACATCGTCGGAGAGTACGTACTTCAGATCGTTTATCGCAGAGGCACTGGCTTCCACCACGGTGGAGACCAGCCCCGGGACGAGTTTTTCCCCGTCAGCCACAATCTGGCGTCTGGCATTGTCCTTTGCCATCTCCTTTGCAAGCTCAAGCCTGAGCTCGGAATACCCCGAGAGCCCGATCTTCTTGCAGAAGCGGGTTATGGACGCAGTGGAAAATGAGTCGGACTCACCGGCAAGCTCGGTAATGGTCTTCATCACCACACTGTCAGCATCCCTGACAATGTGATCAGCCAGTGCCCTCTCACTTTTTGTGAAGGTGTCGTTAAGCACTGAAATCCTCTTCAAGATACTATCCATATCTTGATTCTATATCGTACTGAAGGATTTGTGAAAAAAATTTTCGTTATTTTGGTAAAAATTTTCATTTCCTTTTTTTGACTGAAAATCATTTTCTGACGGGGGTAAAGTGTTAATTAAATCGGTTCAGATTCTTACGTAAGGTTAAAAATCCGATAATTTTCTCAGTTTTTTATACCTTCATGAGTGTAAATGAGCATCGTTCGATTATAATATATGTGATATGAGCAAACTGCGTGACGCCATCTACGGCTTTGCCATCGGGGATG
>JALEVV010000019.1 GCA_022788185.1 Spirochaetales bacterium
AGTACATCGGCTCCTCCGAAGGTTCGAGAATCTTCGTTTCATCGGGTTCTCATGAGACTGAGTACATCAAGAACGGGGACACAATATACAGTGAGACCATCGAAGTTGACCATCCGGTGCTCCTTACCCTGCTTTTCAAAAGAACCGGAAGCATAACTCCCGATCTACCGAAGGATCCTTCCATCTATGAAAAGTCCCTGGAAGAGGCATTCAGAACGGTACCTGTCTATTCCCAGATTACCTCCGCTCCCGATTCCTTCAGGATGAAAAACATCTTTTCCGACCTGGCAAGGGATGCCGCCGCATCGGGTGTGAAGAATGTATCGGATGAGTTCTTCATCCTGCTTAACTTCGTGACGGGAGAAGAACTGCTTGAAGACATGAATAATGCAGTTGCGATCCTTGAGGAGAACGGTATCACTTACAGCACTCCTGAGTTCGATTCCCTTTACGCATCAATTCCCCTCCTGCTCTCTTCTGAGTATGACATGAGGATGAAACCAGAAGTATCCGCTCTTCCCGCCCCTGTTTCAGTTGGTGATTTTTTCCGCTATGAGGGAGGCACCTTCATAATCGGGGCTGATTCATATCCGAACATCAGCGGCGTTGCAACACTTCCATATGAAACAGAGGTTGCTCCCTTTGAGATAAGCTCATCCTATGTCAGTGAACATGAGTGGGCACTCTTCATGGAGGCCAATCCATACTGGGCCAAGTCAAATATCGACGAGCTTATCGCCGACGGAGTTGCGGATGAGTACTATCTTGCGGGAATCTTTCCCTCCGTTTCCCTGAAAAGCTCCCTTCCCGTCAGGAACATCAGCGTCTATGCCGCAGAGGCATATGTCCGATGGCTCAGTGAGAAGGAAGGAAGGGAATACCGCCTTCCCACAGAGGCTGAATACGAGGTCATGGCTGCATCTGCATCATCAAAGCCCTATGCAACCACTCTGGTCGTGATGGACAGTGACACCTCATCACCCAAGGGAGTTAAGGGATGTCTCTGGGAGTTCACTTCCACATCCTACGTTCCCCTTGCAAGGTTCTCATCCTCCTATGAGAAGCTTTCGGGTCTTGGTATCGGGGATGCTGTGATAAAGGGCGGTTCATATGTTAATTCACCCTCATCCGTCAGTGCCGCCAGCGTGGGAGTCATGGACAAAGCAGCGACTTCGGAGTATGCAGGCTTCAGGGTCGCAAGGAACATCATTTAATGGAAAAAGAGAAATTCAAACTGATACAGAAAAATAAAAAGGCTTACTTCAATTATGAGATAATCGAGGAGCTGGAATGCGGTATGGCGCTTGTGGGTACTGAAGTAAAAAGCGTCAGGATGGGCCGTGTTTCCTTTGGTGACTCATACATCGTCATCAAGGACGGCACTCTCAATCTCATCGGCTTTACCATCCAGCCCTACAGTCACGGCTCCGTATTCAACCATCAGGGGGATAGGAAGCGGGTACTGCTTGCCCATAAGCAGGAGATCAAGAAATTCAACAGGAAGGTTGAGTCCAAGGGCATGACCATTGTTCCCCTCGAGATCTATCTCAAAGGCAATCTCATCAAAATGAAGATTGCCCTTGCAAGGGGTAAGGCGGTCTACGACAAGAAGAATGCCATCAAGGAGCGGGACATGAACAGGGAGGCCAGAAGGGAGCTGAAGAACCTCAACTACTGACACTTGCCTCATAAGTGTTTTTTCAGTATATTATTCACTAACCGGGGATGTCTTTGGTTTCGACTGGTGGCAGATCACTTCAGGGATCGCGGTCCAAGCGCTAACTTGTCAAACTGGCACAAAAAAATAAATGCAAAGAAAGAAGACGAATATTTCGTTTCTGACGAAGCAGCTTTACTCGCTGCGTGAGCAGTGAGTACCCACACCGAAGGTGCTGTTCCTAACCGGAGGATGTGGACGCCAACAGGGACTTGTCCGTATCATGCTGATATGATGCGGAGACACTGATTCAGCTGGACACCAGGGGGCTGGTTACATTGCCGCCCGGGTGCCGAGATCTTAAAATGTGACTATGACCGTAGAAGTTCGTGGATGACACATTAGGACGGGAGTTCGAATCTCCCCATCTCCAGAGTCTGCAGGATGCACCTGCAGACTTTTCTATTTTATGGACCTCAGTGCCTCATTTATTGCCGTGAATGTCTGATCGAGATCACGGAAGATAAGCTCCGCACTCCCATCCTGATCAGTGGGATCAGCATTGACTATGACCACCTTTCCGCCGTAGTAGGAGGTAAGGCGCGGTAGGGACGCCGCCGGATATACCGTAAGGGATGAGCCCAGAATGAGTGTGAGATCTGCCTGTGAAAAAGCAATCTCAGCCTTCCTGAGCACCGATGCAGGAAGGCATTCACCGTAAAGCACGATGTCAGGCTTGATGAGTCCTCCGCAGGACGGACACCTTGGAACCTCTCCCCTTCTCACGATGGGAGCGATCTTCTCGTAGTCGAAGAACGCATTGCACTCGGTACAGAGGGAATGCCTTGCCGAGCCGTGAAGCTCATAGACCTTACGGCTTCCTGCCCTCTGATGGAGGAAATCGATGTTCTGGGTGAATACTCCGTCCTTGAGAAGTCCCCTTTCCTCCATGAGGGCAAGGGTTTTATGGACGATGTTGGGTTGATAGTTTTCAAGCCTGTACCACACCTCCTCCGTCCACTGGTAAAACACATCGGGATGTTCATAAAAGTAATCGAGGGAAAGAATAGTCTCGACGGGAAGTCCCTGCCACGGAGAGTTGTACACACCGTGCTTACCCCTGAAATCAGGAATGCCGGAAAGCGTGGATACCCCTGCCCCCGTAAAGACCTGGATCTTTGCCGATGTCATCAGCAGCGACCAGAGCCTTTCGAACTTCTCTTCAAATACCTTTTCATTCTCTCTGTATTCGCCCATGTCTATACCTCATCCGCCAGATAAGTATTTCCCTTCAGCTCATAGCACTGAAGATTAACCATGTCTCCGGGTTTCACTTCACCCTTGGGCCTGAAGCTTATCATCTCATTATGGCTGTTATGTGCCAGATATCTGTCCCTGTCATCCCTGGTGATGCCGGTGACAAGTGCCCTTGTGAGCATATGCTTCCTTCCATCCTTTTCCCTCTGACAGCGCTCGAGCTGCTCTGCGATCAGGCGTTCAAGCCTCTTGATCTTCACATCCTCATCCAGCTGCCCGTCCATGGTTGCCGCCCTTGTGCCTTCCCTTAAGTTCCAGTAATACATGAAGGCCTCTATCGGATGCATGTACTCCATGAGGGAAAGTGTTTCAAGATACTCCTCTTCGCTTTCTGAGGGGAAACCGACCATGACGTCAGTCGCAAAGGTAAGACCCGGAATTTCACTTCTCATCCGGTCAACCAGCTCAATGAATGATTCCCTGGTGTTCTTCCTGTTCATGAGCTTCAGAATTCTCGTGGATCCGCTCTGCATAGGCAGGTGGATGTGTGAACATACCCGTTCCTCATCCCTGATGACCCTTATGAGCTCGGGAGAGAAATCCTTGGGGTGCGGAGATTCGAAGCGGACGAACTCGATGTTATCAAGTTCCCTGACCACCTTTTCAAGCAGCATGGGGAAAGTAACCCCCTCGTAAGAATAGGAATTAACGTTCTGTCCCAGCAGGGTTATCTCCCTGACACCCAATGAGTCAAGTCTTCTTATCTCGGAAAGGACGTCATCCACGCTTCTCGACACTTCCCTTCCCCTGACATATGGAACAATACAGTATGAACAGAAGTTGTTGCACCCGTTCATGATGGGAACATAGGATGAGAACTCGCCTTCCCGGTAATACGAGGAAGTGAAGGAGTAGCCTTCCCTTTCCTCCGTCTTTCCCTTTGAAAGGAGGTCAACAATATCCATTTTGGAGTTTGTACCGATAACGGCATCCACAAAGGAGCACTCTTTTTTCAGCTCCTCCCCAAGACGCTCTGCCATGCACCCGGTAACGATTATCTTATAATCCTTCCTGCTTTTCTTCAGGTGACCGTAGAAGGAAAGCCTGCCCCAGATCCTGTTTTCGGCTGTTTTCCTTACCGAGCATGTGTTGATGATGACGCAGTCACTTTCTTCCGCCTTTTCGGCCTTCTCAATTCCTGCCCCCTTAAGCAGCAGCTCAAGGGCATTGGACTCAGCGATGTTGAGCTGACAGCCGTAGGACTCAATGAAATACTTCATCTGCCCTCCACAGAGGCCCTGAATGCCTTAAGGGTATTTGCCATGAGCATCGTGATCGTCATTGGACCTACACCGCCCGGAACAGGCGTTATGTACGAACACTTGTCCGCAAGCTCATCATAGGCACAGTCCCCGACTACCCTGTATCCCTTTTTCTTTGTTGCATCGGGATATCTGTTGATGCCGACGTCGATTACGACGGCACCTTCCCTGACCATGTCTCCCCTGAGATAGAAGGGAATTCCCACTGCCGCTATGATGATATCCGCATTGAGGGTGAATTCCCTTACATCAGGTGTATAGGAATTGAGTACGGTGACGGTGGCATCCATACCCTTCTGCATGAGCATCATGGCAATGGGCTTTCCGACAATGTTGCTCCTTCCGAGGACGGCAACTTTCTTTCCTGCAGTCGGGATCTCATAGTACTTCAGAAGCTCGATGATTCCTGCAGGGGTGCACGGTGCAAGGCAGGGCTCGCCGATTGCCAGAAGACCGGTGCTTTCGGGAGTGAATCCGTCCACATCCTTTTTCACGTCGATGGTATGGATGACCTTTTCCTCACTGATATGCTTTGGAAGCGGCAGCTGAACAAGAATGCCGCTTACCCTTTCATCCTCATTAAGTTCTTTTACCAAAGAAAGTAATTCCTCTTCAGTGGTCTCTTCGGGAAGATAATGATCCTGATGCTCGAAGCCCATCTCAATTGCGGCCTTTGCCTTTGTGGCCACATATGTCTGACTTGCGGGATCAGAGCCCACAAGAATTACATCCAGTCTGGGAACGCGTCCGTATTCAGCCTTAAGAAGCTGTGTTTCACTCAATATTTTTTCCCTGATCGCAAGGGATACTTTCTTACCGTCAATTATGGTACTCATAAGTGTAGTTTACATGGAATTTCGGCATCTTTACAACTGCCCCCTTTGATAAGAGAGCCCAAATGGATTATA
>JALEVV010000031.1 GCA_022788185.1 Spirochaetales bacterium
TGTGGTAAACGAAACCGAGGGTGCAGGGCTTTCGGGAGTGTCGTCCTCCTATGAGGAGACTCTTTATAAGCTCAATGAGATGTATCCGTCGGCTATCACGGTACTGACGCTGGGTGCTGACGGAGTGCTCTGTGCCGCCTACGACAGGGTTTTCTATCAGGAGGCAGTGAAGAGTGAGGCAGTGGACACCACTGCCGCCGGGGACACGTTCCTCGGGTACTTCGTTGCCGAGAGGCTCAGGGATGCCGGAATTGCCGAGGCGCTTTACACCGCAGCGGTCGCTTCCGCCATCACCGTGTCGGCTAGCGGGGCCATGGAGAGCATCCCATGCCTCGATGAAGTGGAGGAGAGGAAAAAATGCGTGAAGTGAGTTTCTCCGTCGGAAGGAACAATAGGAAGGTGCAGGGCTTCCTGCATGAGGATCTTTCACCATACTGTGAGACGGTAAAACGCCGTCCGGCGATGATAGTATGCCCGGGAGGTGCCTATATGCACCTTTCCCCGAGGGAAGCGGAGCCGGTGGCTTTCAGATACTTTGCAAGGGGATACAACGTGTTCATCCTCTGGTACTCGATCGGGGACCTGATCGAAAAGGAAATGCCCTTAAGGGAGCTGGCAGAGTGCGTCGACACCGTCAGACGCAGTGCCGATGAGTACCTGATCGATGAAAACATGATCTCTGTCATCGGTTTTTCGGCGGGCGGACATCTGGTCGCATCCCTTGCGACCATGTGGGATGAGGAGCTCTGTGCAGGCTTCAATGCAAAGGTTTCCTCCGTCATCCTCGGCTACCCGGTGATAACGGCAGGGGAGTATGCCCACCGCGGTTCCCTGGAAAACATATCCCGCTCGGGGTATCCGGCTGAGTTCTGGTCACTGGAAAATCGCGTAAAGCCATCAACTGTTCCCTGTTTCATCTTCCACAGTGCCGATGACCCCACCGTCCCGCTGGACAATGCACTGCTTTACATGTCTGCCCTTAGGAAAAACGGGGTATTCTTCGAAAGTCACATCTATCCCACCGGAGGCCATGGCTTCAGCACTGCCACACGGGAAGTCGGAAGTGATTTCCCCCATGACAGGGACTGGGTTGAGATGTCACTTGAATTCATCGAGGGCATTACGGGCTGGAGAGAATAGATTTATGGGCACCTTTCAGGGGTGCCTCTTCTTTTTGTGACGTTAATTGTTTTTTCGGCCAAGAAAAAAATTAATCAAAAGATCAAAAAAATCTCTGAATGCAAATTGCATAAATATTCTAATTAGTGTATAAGGACTCCATACACTTAAAAATCACACTTCATCAATAGGAGTTAGAAAATGAAATCATTTAAGAAAGTTGCTCTTGTTTTCGCTCTTGTAGTGATGGGTGCATGCCTCTTCGCAGGCGGCTCCTCAGAAAGTTCCTCTTCCTACAAGATCGGTTTCATCGGCCCCATGACCGGTGATAACGCAAACTACGGTATCCTTTGCTCTCAGTCTGTAAAGCTTGCAGTTGATCAGGCAAACAAGGCCGGCGGCATCAACGGAACCCAGATCGAGCTCATCATTGAGGACAGTGAGGGTAACCAGGAAAAGGGTATGGCTGCCATCGAGAAGCTTTCTTCAACAGATAAGATTTCCTGTCTCGTAGGTCCTGTCTTCACAGGTGTTTCCTTCGCAGTCGGTGAACGCTGTCAGGCTGAAGGTATTCCCATGATGAGCCCCTCCGCAACTCACAAGGACATCACCGCAATCGGTGACTACGTCTTCAGAACAGTTGTTTCCGATGGTCTCCAGGGTGAGGTTGCAGGTCACTACTTCTATGAGGTTCTCGGTTACAGGAACCTTGGATGTCTCTACATCAAGAACGACTACTCCCAGGGTCTCTATGAGGGCATGAAGGCCGCTTTCGAGTCCTGCGGCGGAAAGGTCAGCGCAGTTGAGACCGCTCAGATCGGCGATAAGGACTTCAAGACACAGCTCACAAAGCTCAAGGCAGCAGGTGTCGAAGCCATCTACATCCCCAACTACACGGTTGAAATGGCACAGCAGCTCGAGCAGGCAGCTCAGGTCGGCCTCAACGTTCCCTTCCTCTCATGTGACGGTTTCTCCAACCCCGAGATCTATGATCTCGCAGGCGACTACACCAACGGCGTCATCTACATCGCACCGACTCAGATTGAGGAGAGCGATGCATACAAGACCTTCGTTGCTGATTACACAGCCACATTCGGTGTTGCTCCCGACTCATTCGCAACCAACGCTTTCGATGCAACCAACATCTACATCAAGGTCATGAAGGAAGTCGGTTCAGACAGAACAGCCATCAGGAATGCAGTTGCTGCCATCAAGGACTACCAGGGTGTCACAGGTACAGTCAACTTCGCTGAGAACGGCGACCTCATCGCTTACCAGGGTGTTTACCGTGTTGAGAACCAGACTCCCGTATACCTCGGTGCATACACAGTCGACGGCGGCAAGCTCGTTGAAGTCAAATAAGCGTTTAACGTAACGATTTTCTCATCCCTTGAGAGATCAAGGGATGAAACCTTTTTTTTAAGGAGCTGAATGTGTCTTCAGTAGCAGTTTTTTTTCAGCATCTCACTAACGGCCTGACCCTTGGCGGCATCTATGCGCTCATCGCACTGGGATACACCATGGTTTACGGCATATTGAAGTTCATCAACTTCGCTCATGGCGACATACTTATGGTCGGTGCATACATGGGCATGTTCGCTTTCGATTTCCTCCGCGGTGATGCACCTCTCGGAGCCTGGACCTTCATCTCATTCCTGCTGGCGATGGTTTTCTCTGCAGTTTTCTGCGCGGTGCTCGGAATGTTCATCGAGAAGGTTGCCTACAAGCCCCTGAGAAGGGCCGCCCGTCTCGCACCGCTGCTTTCCGCAATCGGTGTTTCATTCATACTTTCCAACGGTGCCGCCTGGATGTGGGGCACGCAGTCAAGAAAGCTGAACTATCCCTTTGACAACTCTCCCATGAACATCATGGGAATAAGCATAACTCCCCACCAGATCCTGGTCCTGGCGGTTTCATTCGTAATGATGATCGCCCTCAAGCTCTTCGTTGACAGATCCAGGATGGGTAAGGCCATGAGGGCAACCTCCCTTGATCAGGATACTGCCCAGCTCATGGGTATCAATGTCAATTCAGTAATCTCCCTCACGTTCGCCATCGGAAGCGCCCTTGCTGCCATCGGCGGCATGCTCATCGCACTTGATTACAAGTGCTATCCCACACTGGGCACTATGACCGGTCTCAAGGCGTTCGTCGCCGCTGTTGTCGGCGGTATCGGCAACATCACCGGTGCAATGCTCGGAGGCATCATCCTCGGTCTCGTTGAGACCTTCGGTGTCGCGGTCCTCGGCATTCCCCAGGGCTACAGGGACACAATCGCATTCGTGATCCTGATCATCATCCTCCTGCTGAAGCCGGAAGGCCTCCTCGGCAAGGTGGAAAAGGAGAAGGTATGAGTTTCTTCCAGATTATCCTGATTTACACCTGCATCTATGCACTGATGGCCATCGGCCAGAACCTCATCACCGGTTACGGCGGAATGCTCAGCCTCTGCCAGGCCGGATTCTTCGCAATCGGGTCCTACACGACCGCCATCCTGACCACCACCTATGGGTGGAACTTCTGGATGACGCTTCCCGTCGCAGTCCTTATCTCAGCCTTCTGCGGCTTCATGATCGGTATGCCGACCCTGAGACTCAAGGGTGACTATCTTGCGATTGCTACCCTCGGTTTCGGTGAGATCGTCAGAAACGTCATCAACAACTGGGACAGCCTGACAAACGGCCCCATGGGTATCCAGAAAATTCCCCAGGCCGCAATTTTCGGCTTCAGGTTCAATCCGTACAAGAAGACCGCATTCCTGATCCTTCTCATCGTCATCATCGCCATCACGTACTTCCTGTTCCGCCGCCTTGCCCGCTCCCGCATGGGCCGTGCGCTTGCAGCGGTAAGGGAAGATGAGATCGCGGCTGCCTCCATGGGCATCAACACAACCAAGTACAAGGTTGCCGCCTTCATCCTCGGTGGATCCGTCGCAGGCATCGCCGGCTCCTTCCAGGCAGTCTACATCCTCTCGGTTACTCCCGGCACATACACCTTCATGGTATCAATCATGGTGCTGTGCATGGTCGTTCTCGGGGGCATGGGTAACTTCCTGGCCTGTATCCTGGGTGCCTTCATCATCCAGTTCATCTCCTACTTCCCGCAGCTCACCGGACTTACCAACATCATCCCGGCACAGGCAAAGCAGATCATTTTCGGTCTCATCCTGGTAGTCATGATGATCTGGAGACCGCAGGGCATCGTGGGACGTGAGAAGTTCAATTACTCCGGCGTGAAAAAGAGCCGCAAGGGGGCAAAATGATGCTGCTGGAAACTGAAAAACTCTCAAGAATCTATGGCGGTGTCGTGGCCGTCAATGAAGTCGATTTCCGTGTTCAGGAAGGTCTCATCACCGGTCTCATCGGCCCAAACGGTGCCGGTAAGACGACGCTCTTCAACAACATGACCGGACTCGATACCCCGACAAAGGGCAAGGTCTTGTTCGAGGGTAAGGACATAACGGGCAAAAAGGCAAATGAGATCTGCCGCCTCGGCATTGCCAGAACCTTCCAGAACATCCGTCTCTTCAAGGAGATGAGTGTCGTTGAAAACGTCATGATCGGACGCCACTTCAAGGTGGGTGACAAGAATAAGGGCCGTTTCCTGCAGGCTGTGAAGAGCTACTTCATCATGGGTAACGAGGAGAAGACGATCTACAACAGGGCAATGGAGTACCTGGATTTCTTCGGTCTTGCGGACTTTGCCGAGGAAGATGCCAAGTCTCTTCCCTACGGCCACCAGAGGGAGCTTGAGATCGCAAGGGCAATGGCAACGGAGCCCAAGCTGCTCTTCCTTGATGAGCCTGCGGCAGGCATGAACCCCCAGGAAACCGAGCACCTCATGGAAACCATCTCCCGCATACGTGCAGCCGGCGTCAGCGTCGTTCTGATCGAGCACGACATGAAGCTCGTCATGAACATCTGTGATGAGATCACGGTACTTAACTTCGGTAACAGGATCGCTTCGGGCACTCCCAATGCGATCAGGCATGATCCTGCCGTCATCGAAGCTTATCTCGGATCAGAGGAGGATGATGAGTGATGGGTGAACTCCTGACAATTGACAATATCGATGTATGCTACGGCAACATCAAGGCGCTTTCCAATGTTTCGATGCACGTCGATCAGGGAGACATCGTATGTCTCATCGGTGCCAACGGTGCCGGTAAGTCAACGCTCCTGAAGGCAATCGTGGGACTTGAGGGTCTCACCGCAGGCCAGATCACCTACGACGGTGAGGTGATCTGTCAGGCAAAGAAGACACGCCACACCACCGATCAGATCGCCAAGATGGGCATCTCCCTCGTACCCGAGGGCAGGCGTGTTTTTGCCGACATGACCGTTGAGGAGAACCTGGACATGGGTGCCTTCATGGTCCGTGATCAGGCGAAGATCGCGAAAAAGAAGGAAGAGATGTATGACTTCTTCCCGATTCTCGGAGCCAGAAGGAAGCAGAAGACGAGAAGCCTTTCCGGCGGTGAGCAGCAGATGATGGCAATTGCCCGCGCGCTGATGTCCTCACCCCGTCTCATCCTTCTTGATGAGCCCGGACTCGGACTGGCCCCCCTGATCATTCAGGATATCTTCAACAAGATCTCCCTCATAAACCAGCAGGACAAGGTCACGATCTTCCTGGTGGAACAGAATGCCAGAATGGCACTCAGGGCATCCAGCAAGGGATATGTCATGGAGAACGGACGCATCGTTCTCGCTGACGAGGCATCGAAGCTGCTTACCAATGAGAGGGTGAGGGCCGCCTACCTCGGACAGTGACAAATTCATGCTTTAATCTTTCACTTCATTGGTGTAATATTAAATCTGACGGAGGAATATCATGATTATCGAAAGAAGAATGACCAAAAATCCGGTTACCATAAACCCTGAGGCAAGTGTCGTTGAGGCCTCTGAACTGATGAAAAAGGAGAAGATTCACCGCCTTCCCGTGCTGGACAGGGACAAGAATCTCATAGGTGTGATTTCTGAAAAGGACATCCTCTTCGCAACTCCTTCAC
>JALEVV010000028.1 GCA_022788185.1 Spirochaetales bacterium
CCATCCCCTCCAGGGCGGAAAGGGTACTTACTTTGTTTATGGTATAGAAATTCCTGGCTCCGGCATCGAACCAGCTCATTCCCAGAAGCCCGCTTCCCTTTGTCTTTTTCAGGAACTCATCCCCTATCTCACCGTCAAGGACACGCCACATGTGGGCCGCGTCATCATAGAGGAATGGCAGTTCGAGGAGCTCGAACTCCTTAAGATATTCGGAAAAAGTTCCCAGTGAGAAGCGGGAGAAGTCAACTCCCCCGTATATCACCTGGTCGAGGACCTCATTTTCGGTACCCAGCGCGGCATCGGAGTAGACTATTATCTTCACGCGCCCACCGGTCCGCACGCTGACCAGATCCGCAAAGTATGAAGCGGCCCTGGTGGTCGGGAACGATGCCGTCTGGTTATCAGCATAGCGCAGGATGAACTCCGGCTTCTGCACTTCGGACTCATTCTTCCCGCATGAAGGAAAGAGGAAGATTATGGACAGGAAAAGCAGGATAAGCTTCTTCATGAAATATCCTTCCCGCACTTCTTCCTGTATTCGGTCGGAGTCATGCCGGTACGCTTCTTGAAGGCCCGGGCAAAGTATCCGGCACTGTCATAGCCGACCATCGATGCGATCTCGCCTGTGCTTCTGAGAGGATCGGTAAGCAGGGTTCTGGCAGCCTGGATTCTTAAATCGGTGAGGTAATCGAGGAAGTTCACTCCCGTTTCCTTCTTGAAGAGAGCGGAGAAGTATGTGGGATTGAGATTCACGATGTTGCTGACCGAGTCCAGGGAGATGTCAACCGTCATGTAGTTGTGCTGAAGGTACTTTTTCACCTTTCCTATCAGCTGATTTGCCCCCTCCACCTCCTCAGGTGCCCTGATGGTAGCGGCAGCCACCTGGGAAAGCTGGCGCTCAGCCTCCCTCTGACCGATTGCCCTGGTAACGGCCGCAATGACGTCATCGCTGTTCACGGGCTTGAGGATATAGTCCGAGGCACCGAGCTTCAGGGCCTCCTGAGCGTAGGAAAAGAGTGGAAAGGCGGTAATGAAGATAAGCTTCACGTCAGGGTTCTCCTCCCTGATCCTGCGGGCAGCCTCAAGGCCCGAGATGCCGGGCATCTCAATGTCCATGAGGACTATGTCGGCTTCTGAAATCGTCACCATGGTAACTGCCTGCCTGCCGTTCTCCACACACCTTATATCGACGGTCTGCGCGAAGTGACGTTCAAGAATATCCCTGAGGAGCTGGCGCTCCGCATTCTCATCATCAGCAATCACAATCCTGCACATCATCATACTCCCTCTCCTTTTCAGCCACGGTAAACTCCACCACGGTTCCCTTTCCCATTTCAGACCTGACCGAGAGCGATCCGTTACCGCTGAGTCTCAGTCTTGCATCCACATTGTACAGGCCCAGATGATTACCGCTGGCAGACCTGTTCTTCATCCGTTCCCGGATGTAATCCAGGGTATCGGCTCCCATGCCGGCCCCATTGTCCTCAACCCTGAACATTATCTGACCGCCATCACTTCTTACTGATATGGTCACACATCCGCCCTGCTCCAGAGGAGTCAGCCCATGCTTGAAGCAGTTCTCCACCAGAGGCTGGAGGATGAACGACGGGACGAGCGTCTCCGTCACGTCAATGTCCCTGTCCACATGCCACTTCAGGATTATACGGTCCCCGAAGCGCTCATGATAGAGCAGGTAGAACTCATTTACGATCCTGATCTCCTGGGAAAGAGGTGCCAGGAAATCATTACTTGCCAGTGAGTATCTGAAAAGATTGCTCAGTGCCCCGAGGAGGCGCTTGGTCTTTTCAGCACCTTCCTGCCCTGCACTGTATACAACCATGTTAAGGGTATTGAACAGGAAGTGGGGATTGATCTGGCTCCTGAGCTGCTGCAGCTGCTCACGCTCCAGAAGGCTCTCAAGCTCCAGGGCTTCGGTTTCCCTTCTGTGTAGCTCGGCCTCCATCCTGTTCTTCTCCTCAAGCACGTGGACGGTGCTCTTCATCGAGTTCTTCATGCCGTTGAAGACGGTCGTAAGATTCTGAATTTCCCCGGATCCCACAACGGCGACATCGGGATAATCGAGGTTTCCGCCCCCGATGGCCTCTGCCGCCCTGGTGAAGACGAGAAGGGCATTTATGGTACGTACCAGATCATGGACGAGCAGACAGCCCGAGAGGATCATCAGCACGAGCAGCACGTTCTGCAGCTTCGTTATGACCTGATCCTCCTCACTGAGCTCGGTGTAAAGCCGTCCGCTCTCACCGATGAACTCCTCCAGAAGGCTTCGCGTGTACTTGGCCAGATAAGTCCGGCACCCGGAGGCCTTCTCATAGTACACTTCCCGGGCAGCGGCAGTGTTGTTGGTAAGAAGATACTCCGTTATCTGGGTAAGATATCCGGTGAAGGTACCATAAACTGTAACAGCGGCCTCGGAGAGCACATACTCACTCTCGGTAAGCTCATCCTGAAAGGCGATCATATGATCCACAAGGGGCTTCGAATCCGTAAGAAACGACTTTCTCCTGACCACAAGCTCTGATATGTCACCGTAATCCCAGCGGAAGGAAGCGAGGAAGTGCCCCTCATCCTCGATTAAAGCCAGCAGATCGGAAATGCAGTCCATCTGCTCCGATCGCCTCAGAATCGGGGAGAGCACTTCCTTGTTGCGGTAATCGGAAACTGAAATCTGGAAAATGAGGACAAGCAGGAACACTACCAGAAAAAGAAACACCCTGGTAATGGACGAATAGCCTGTCTTCTTATTATTACTCTCTCCCATATCAGATAGACTAACACGGCACTTTGGACTGTTCAAGTCAGTGGTGAAAGGTTATCATGTGCCCATGACGATAGACTGTAAAATCTCTGAAAAGATGTTCCGCGACTTCACGCTCTTCGATATTCTCAGACGCAGGAAGCAGTGGAAGAGCCCCGTGATATTCTCGGCCATACTGACATTCTCCGCCGTCATCTGCTTCATAATGCACGCCAAAGACGGTGCAGTCCTGCTGGGAGCCGTCCTTCTCGCGGTGGGCCTCGGCATGCCTGCAGTGTACTTTCTCACCTTCTTCGCATCACTGAAGAAACAGGTCCGCCTCCAGAAACTGGATCCGCCCAGAACAGTGTACACCGTTACTCTCACCGATGCTGCCGACGGGATAAGGATTTCCAACGGCAGGGAGAGCGCATCTTACCGCTGGGACAGGGCTTACCACGCCTACCTGACGGATGAATGCATCTATCTCTACATGACAGCCGACCGTGCATTCATCATTCCGGCAAAGGACAGGGCGGCAGTGAAAATGGTACGCCGCAACATGCAGGGCCGGGTAACGGCAGACAACACTACACAAAAAAAACGATAACTTTGCAATACACTTCCATATCTCCATCATAGGAAGCGAATTAGGGGGGAAAACACCGGTTTTCCTCCCTTTTTCCCACCTCATGAAAATGAAACCCTTTTGGCATAATAGTTATATAGTTTCGATTGCCCAATTTTGAGTACAACACTATATATGGTGTACTCAATAAATCACCCACCCTTAGTATGGTATATTATCCCCTTGCATTCAAATTTGGACTGTGCTATGGTAAGAGTCGTCCGAGGTAATCAATAATGAAGGTAATCAAAAGAAACGGGTCAGAAGTTGACTTCGATATCAACAAGATAATCACGGCCATTTCAAAGGCAAATGATGCCAATGTGGCCCATGAACTTTCAGACAGCCAGATAAGAGAGGCTGCAGAATACATTCAGTACAAATGCGACAAGCTCAACAGAGCCGCATCGGTTGAGGAAATCCAGGATATGGTCGAGAACCAGATCATGGCAAACGGTGCCTTCGAGGTCGCAAAGGAATATGTCCGTTACCGCTATCAGAGATCCCTTGTCAGAAAGGCAAACACCACCGATGACAGAATCCTCAGCCTCATTGAGTGCAATAATGAGGAGATCAAGCAGGAGAACTCCAACAAGAACCCCATAGTCAACAGCGTTCAGAGAGACTATATGGCCGGTGAAGTCAGCAGGGACATCTCTGCCCGTCTGCTGCTCCCGAAGGAGATCGTCGATGCGGACAAGGAAGGCATCATCCACTTCCACGACACAGACTACTATGCACAGCACATGCACAACTGTGATCTCGTCAACCTTGAGGACATGCTCCAGAACGGAACAGTCATCAGCGAGACCATGATCGAGAAGCCCCACAGCTTCTCCACCGCATGCAACATCGCAACCCAGATCATCGCACAGGTTGCTTCCAACCAGTACGGCGGCCAGTCCATCTCCCTTGCCCACCTCGCACCCTTCGTCCAGATCTCTAGGGAAAAGATCAGAAGGAACGTTGATGAAGAGATCGAGATGCTCGGTGTCCAGGCTACCGATGAGGTCAAGTCAGAGATTGTCGAGAAGAGACTCCTTGACGAGATCAGGAAGGGTGTTCAGACCATCCAGTACCAGGTGATTACCCTCATGACCACCAACGGACAGGCTCCGTTCCTCACGGTCTTCATGTATCTCAACGAGGCAAAGAACGAGGCTGAGAAGCACGACCTTGCCCTCATCATCGAGGAGATGCTCCACCAGAGGATCACGGGTGTCAAGAACGAGGCAGGTGTCTGGATCACACCGGCATTCCCCAAACTCATCTACGTCCTTGAGGAGGACAACGTGCGTGAGGGTACACCCTACTTCTACCTCACCAAGCTTGCTGCCAAGTGCTCTGCAAAGAGACTTGTTCCCGACTACATCTCAGAGAAGAAGATGAAGGAGCTCAAGGAAGGAAACTGCTTCCCCGTAATGGGCTGCCGCTCAGCCCTCTCCCCCTGGAAGGATGAGAACGGAAACTACAAGTTCTACGGAAGATTCAATCAGGGTGTCGTGACGATCAACCTCGTCGATGTCGCACTCTCATCCCATAAGGACATGGACCAGTTCTGGAAGATCTTCGACGAGCGTCTCGATCTCTGCTACAGGGCCCTCATGTGCCGCCACAACAGACTCAAGGGCACGCTTTCCGATGCAGCCCCCATCCTCTGGCAGAACGGTGCAATCGCAAGGCTCAAAAAGGGAGAGCCCATCGACAAGCTCCTTTTCGGAGGATACTCAACGATCTCCCTCGGTTATGCAGGTCTCTGCGAGTGCGTGCGCTACATGACGGGCGTGAGCCACACCGATCCCAAGGCAACAGGCTTTGCCCTGGACATCATGAAGCACATGAACGACATGTGTGCCAAGTGGAAGGCTGAGACGAACATCGCATTCTCACCCTACGGAACACCGATCGAGAGCACGACCTACAAGTTCGCAAAGTGCCTCCAGAGAAGATTCGGAATCATCGAGGGCGTGACAGACAAGGGCTACATCACCAACAGCTATCACGTCAACGTCACCGAGGAAATCGATGCCTTCTCCAAGCTTAAGTTCGAGGCTCAGTTCCAGGCTCTCTCCACAGGCGGTGCCGTCAGCTACGTTGAGGTTCCCAACATGCAGAACAACCTCGATGCGGTAATCGCAGTGATTCAGTTCATCTACGACAACATCATGTATGCCGAGCTGAACACCAAGTCCGACTACTGCCAGAAGTGCGGTTATGACGGCGAGATCAGGATCGTGAACGACAACGGCAAGCTCGTCTGGGAGTGCCCCAACTGCGGCAACCGCGATCAGGATACGATGAACGTCGCAAGACGCACATGCGGCTACATCGGTACCCAGTACTGGAACCAGGGAAGGACCGAAGAGATCAAGGACAGGGTAATGCACCTCTGATACCTCTGACCGGGTTTTGACAACAGAGAGGACATCCGGGCGATGTCCTCTTTTATTTGAGGATCACCTATGAATTACGCAAATATCAAATACTGTGACATCGCCAACGGCGTTGGAGTAAGGACTTCCCTCTTCGTTTCCGGGTGCAGGCATCACTGCAAGGACTGCTTCAACGCCATGGCCTGGGACTTTGCCTACGGAAAACCATTCACCGAGGAAGTGGAAAATCAGATAATAAAATCCCTGGAGCCCTTCTATATCAAAGGGCTCACCCTGCTGGGAGGAGAGCCGATGGAAAAGGAAAACCAGGAAGCGGTCCTCCATCTTCTGAAAAGGGTCAGGGCTGCCCACCCGGAAAAATCCATCTGGGTCTACTCAGGATTCACCCTTGAGGAGCTTCTGGGAGAAGTACCCTCCCGTGCCGCAACTCCTGAAGCAAAGAAAATCCTTGCTCTTTCCGACGTGCTCGTCGACGGCAGGTTCATCGCTGAGGAGAAGGATATCTCCCTGCAGTTCAGGGGAAGCCGCAACCAGAGAATCATCGAGCTCAGGCCAACGCTTGAAAGCGGTGAAATCGTCTGGTGGCAGGACCCGATCAATGTCTGAATGAAAAAGAGGCAGAATATATGAGTATACATAACAGTGCAAAACCCGGTGAGATCGCTCCCTCCGTCCTCATGCCCGGCGATCCGGTAAGGGCAAGGTTCATTGCTGAAAATTTCCTTGAGAACGCGGTACTTGTGAATGAAGTCCGCGGTGCCCTTGCCTTCACAGGTAAATACAAAGGCGTTTCCGTATCCGTGATGGCCAGCGGCATGGGAGACGGCTCAATGGGAATCTACTCCCATGAACTCTTCGACGAGTACGATGTTCAGAGGATAATAAGAGTCGGATCCGCAGGAGCAATCTCAGACCGCCTGAAGCTCGGTGACGTAATTGCCGCAGTGTCCGCAAGCACCGATTCAGGGTACCTTAACCACTATAACTTCCCGGGAACGTTTGCGCCCACCGCTTCTCCGGCACTTCTCAGAAAACTGATAAAGACCGATGATTCGGTAATCCTCGGGTCGGTCTTCTCCACACCCGTGTTCTACTGCGAGGACTCATACTTCGATCCATGCAGGAAGATGGGGCTGCTGGCAGTCGAGATGGAAGCCGCCGTGCTCTATGCAAATGCGGCTGAGCTGGGAAAGGATGCCCTGGCACTGCTGACGATCTCAGACATAATAGGACGCCCTGAGGCCCTGAGCGCCAAGGAAAGGGAGGAAACCTTCACTTCCATGATAAAAACCGCATTGGAAGTGGCAGTGGGTTTCTGAAGGGAAATTCCCTCACCTACCTTGACGTAAAAGCGGCAAAAACTATATTGTGGTTTTCAGAACAAAGACGTTCTGCCAAGACGGCAGAGCGTCTTTTTTTACTTTCCGGGAGGATGAGAAAATGTCAGGCTTTGAATTACTCAGAAACACTGAAGCGATCAATGAGCTGCTGGCCCGTTACGGAGTGAAGTTCGGTATATACAAGAACGGGGTCTTCAATGAACAGCTCTTTCCCTTCGATCCTATTCCGCGCGTCATTCCCAAAAAGGATTTCGCCTATCTTGAGAAGGGACTCATCCAGCGTGTTGATGCCCTTAACCTCTTCATCGATGATATCTACACGGACAAGAGGATAATCAGTGACGGCGTCATACCCGAGGAATTCATCTACAACTCCCCCGGATACCTGAAGCAGTGCGAAGGCATCGTTCCGAGGCTTAGGGTCCATTCACACATCTCGGGAATAGATCTGGTGGAAGGAAAGGATGACAACTGGTACATTCTGGAGGATAACCTCCATGTTCCCTCCGGTGCCTCCTACCCCATGATCGCAAGGGACCTGTGCAGAAGGGCATCCCCCGCCACCTTCAGGACAAACCACATAATAGACAACAGGAACTATGCCGTAATGCTCAGGGAGATGATGGACAGCGTCAATACGGGAGGACTGAATGTCATTCTGACGCCGGGCAGGTACAATGCCGCCTACTTCGAGCACTCCTTCCTTGCAGAGCAGACAGGCTCCGTCCTTGCGGGAGGAAGCGAGCTGACCGTTGAAAACGGAGTTCTCTACTTCATCGGCTTTGACGGCAGGAAGGAGAAGGTCGGCGCCCTTTACAGGAGGATCAGCGACGATTTCCTTGACCCGCTTACCTTCAACGAGGAATCACTCATCGGCATTCCCCACGTCTTTGAGGCTTACATGAAGGGCAACGTCAGCATCATCAATGCCCCCGGAAACGGAGTAGCCGATGACAAGGGTATCTACTACTTCGTGCCCCGCATGATCAAATACTATCTCGGAGAGGATGCTATCCTCAGCAATGCACCGACCTATCTCCCCTTCTACAAAGAGGATATGGACTACGTGCTTGCCCACTTCGACGACCTCGTCCTCAAGGACGTGGCAGAGGCTGGCGGTTACGGGGTATTCTTCGGCAACAAGCTTTCAAAGGAGCAGAAGGAGGACTTCATCGCCCTGCTCAAGGCCGAACCGAGACGCTTCATCGCACAGGAAGTCATTGACTTCAAGGACATTGAGATTCAGGAAGGAAATGAGCTGGTACCGAGGAAAGCTGATCTCAGGGCATTCGTGCTCTCGGGACGGGACACTAAGGTTTGGCCGAGCGGACTCACCAGATTCTCAAGGAAAGCAGATTCATTCATCGTCAACTCATCACAGGGAGGAGGATTTAAGGACACATGGGTATTATCTCTGTAGAAAACACCGACAGGCTCTTCTGGCTGGGAAGATACAGCGAGAGGGTATTCACCACGATCAGGACGTTCACGCACAGCTATGACACGATGATTGATGCCGAGGAGGAAGGATACAGGGGCTTCTGCGAATCCCTGGACATACCGATGATTTACTCCGACAGGGAGGACTTCATCAGGACCTACACCTTCAGCGCCAGCGATCCCAACTCGATCATGTCGAACCTGCTCAGGGCCTATGACAACGCAATCCTTCTGAGGGAAGAGATAGGCTCCGAGGCTCTGGCACACATCCAGCTTTCCATCTATGCAATGGAAAAGGCAGCGTTAAGCGAATCCCCGCTCATCGAGCTCCAGCTCGTCCTCGACCACATCGCCGCATTCTGGGGAACCATCGACGACACGATAGACGATGAGCAGATCAGAAGCATAATCAAGGCGGGAAAGCGTGTTGAGCGCATTGACCTCTATGCCCGGCTCGGGGAATTCGGTGACAAGCTCGTAAGGGAAGTGAGAAGACTCAGGGGCAGGCTGAAGAAGACATGTCTGAGCTACAGCGAGGAAGTGATTTCCGAAATCGAGGAAGAGGTTAAGCGGGATGCACCGGACAGCCGCAGGATACTCGCCTCCGTCTCAACGCTTTTTCGATGAAGTGCTTCTTCTACCGCTCAGAGCTGAAAATATCCTTCAGTGAGGAAATGCACAGAAGTCACTTCACCTTCCGCGGGATCATGAAGAGTGATGCCATGCAGAGGGTGAGTGACTCGGTACTCTCGGTAACGCCCCCGGCAGAGATGGACACCTATGACGATGTTTTCTCTAACACCGTCATATTCGGCAGCATTGCCGCACCTCATAAGGTCCTGACCTTCACTCAGGAGGCAAAGGTGGTGACCGGCATGTCCCGGTGCCTTCCCCTCTCCTCCCGGGAGCCTCTCCATCTCTACAGGTTTCAGAGCAGGTTAACGGTGCCCGGAGAGACCCTTGAGGAATTCAGGAAATCACTGCCTGCAAGACGGAAGGAAAACGCGCTTGAACGTGCACTCATAATTACTGAAGAGATTTACGCCCACATGAACTACGTGAAGGGCATCACGGGAACGGCTACCTCTGCAGAGGATGCGTTTGCATCCCGGATGGGTGTGTGTCAGGACTACACCCACATCCTTCTCTCCCTCCTGAGGAGCGAAGGATATGCCGCCCGTTATGTGTGCGGCATCTTCCCGGGCTCCCTGACCAGCCATGCGTGGGCTGAAGTGCTTCATAACGGCATCTGGATCGGAATCGATCCCGTAAACATGAAGCTCTGTGACGACACTTACGCGGTCCTTGCACGCGGTGCCGACAGCAGTGACACACTGCTCAACAAAGGTGTATTCTTCGGCAGCGGTCAGCAGCACATGCAATGCACCTACTCTCTGGAGGAACAATGATAAAGGACGTGGTGGACATTTCCCTTCCTGTGGATGAGACATTCAGGATCAGGAAGAACAGAGTAGAGAACAGAAGCCGGACGAAACGGTTTTCACTTGTCACAGGCATACACGGCGATGAACTGGAGGGACAGTATGTGGCCTTCAGGATCAATCAGATACTGCGGGAGAACATTGACTGCGTTGACGGTATAGTCGACATATATCCCGGAATGAATCCCCTTGGCGTCGATTCGGTCACCAGGGGAATTCCCGCCTTCGATCTGGACATGAACAGGATATTCCCGGGCAGGAGCGACGGGGACATGAATGAGTATGTGGCCTCCCGTCTCATTGACGACATTGCGGGCAGCGACCTTGTCATCGACATCCATGCCAGCAACATCTTCCTGACAGAGATCCCGCAGATCAGGATCAACGAGATATCCGCCGATCGCCTGGTCCCGCTTGCCCGGAAGGCCAATGTCGACCTCATCTGGGTCCACGGTGCCGCGACGGTGCTTGAGTCCACCCTGGCCTATGCCCTCAATGACAGGAAAACCCCTACCCTCGTAGCCGAGGTCGGAGTGGGCATGAGGATCACAAAGGAGTACGGTGACCAGCTGACGGCAGGAATCCTCTCCCTGCTTAAGGAACTGGGCATTTACTCAGGGGAGTGTCCCGAGGTAAGAGAGCCCGTCATCTCCTCCGATCCCGATGACGTCATCTTCCTCAACGCACCCTCTTCAGGCATTTTCATCCAGACTGCCCATCACGGGGCAATACTTGAAAAGGGTGAGGAGGTTGGCATCATAGTCAATCCGCTGACAGGTGATGTCCTTTCAAGGATGGTCTCTCCTGAAAGGGGATGGCTCTTCACCATCAGGGAGTACCCTGTCACCGATCAGGGGTCACTGATCGCAAGAATACTGAAAAAACTCCCGGAGAATGCGAAATGAAAGAAGAAACCATATTCAGACTGCCCTCCCTTTACAGGGATGATTTCAGGGTGAAGGCATACACCTTCGGTGACGGCAGCAATGACGTGGCCGTGGTCGGCGCCATGAGGGGAAATGAGTATCAGCAGCTCTATACCGCTTCAAAGCTCATTCAGCGCCTGAAGGAGCTTGAGCTTAAGAACAGGATAATAAAGGGTCACTCCATAACCGTGATTCCCTGCGTGAACCCCTCATCGATGAACATCCATAAGCGTTTCTGGCCGATTGACAACACGGACATAAACAGGATGTTTCCAGGATATGACAGGGGAGAAACCACTCAGAGGATAGCTGCGGCACTCTTCGACAGGGTTAAGGACAGCAGGTACGGCATCCAGTTCGCCTCGTTCTACATGCCGGGAAGCTTCGTGCCCCATGTCAGGATGATGAAGACGGGCTATGAGGATCTTATCCTTGCAAAGCAGTTCGGCCTGCCCTACGTCATTCTTCACACACCGCGGCCCTTCGATACCGCCACACTGAACTATAACTGGCAGATCTGGGGTACCAAGGCCTTCTCCATCTACACCACATCCACAGCCGAAATCGACCATGACAGCTCCAAACAGGCAATCGAGGCCATACTGAACTTCCTCTCAAAGGAGGGCATCATAAGGTATACTGGACGGGAAGGCTACATCTCCCGCGTCGTGGAAACAGGGGACCTCATAACCCTGAGGGCTCTTAAGTCAGGCTTCCTGGAGCCCCTCAAAAAGGGCGGCGAGTATGCGGAAAAGGGAGAAGTCCTTGCCCGAATTCTCGACACATACACATCCGAAGTCCTCTCCGAGATCACATCCCCGGTGGACGGCGTGATCGAGTTCTCCTCCAACGAGCCGATAACCTACGAAAACACCACCATCTTCAAGCTGATAAGGGATGAGGACTAGACAGTCCCCATCCACTTCCGTGTCCTGAAGACGATAAAGCCCGTGAAAAGACGCACGCACTCCTCCGTCGTCAGGATGAAGTATACCCACCATATCGGGAGTGAGAACGTGAACGCGGAAAGGAGTCCCAGGGGCACGCCCACGCCCCACGTCCCGAATATGTCGATGCACATGAGATATGCAGTCTTTCCACCGCTTCTCAGGATTCCGTTTCCCATGGTCATGTTGAGGACCTTAACTGGAGCAAAGAGAGCAAAGACACAGATGATCTTCACTGCAGTGGTCATTACCTCCGGCTCAACATTGAAGAGCTTCACGTAAAAGGGTGAGACCACGGCAACCGCTGCCGAGAGCAGCAGGGAACAGATAAGGCCCGCCAGAAGCAGCCTTTTACCCGCTTCATATGCCTTATCACGTTCCGATGCCCCAAGGTATTTTCCCACGATGATTCCGGTGGCGGAGGAAACACCGGTAAGCGCTCCGATGACAAGGGAGCATATGGGGTTGAGCAGTGTCATTGCGGCACAGGCCTTTGTTCCCAGATGTCCGTAGATGGAAGCATAGACATTCTCCCCGAGTACCCAGAAGAACTCACTGATGAAGAGCGGAAGCAGTATTATGCCGAAGTTTCTGATCTCCTTACCGCTATTGTACACCATGAATCTTAGGTTTCTGCCCTTACGGTAGCGGATGAAGCAGATGATCAGGATAATCATGGAAAGAATCTGAGCCAGGGCGGAAGCAATGGCGGCGCCATTCACTCCCAGTGCCGGGAAGGGGCCAGGACCGAAGATGAGCAGATAGTTCAGCACGGTATTTGCCACCATGCTGGCAATACCCGCATAGAGAGGTTCCTTTGCATGGTTTATGCACCTGAGATAGGTCGACATCATCGTCGTCACCGTAACCGCGACGAATGAACAGGAATAAATCCTGAGATATGAGGCAGCTATGGAAATCATCTCACTGTCCGTGGAGTAAAAGCCCATGATGATGTCAGGGCAGAGAAGACTCAGGGCCATGAACACACCGGAGAGCAGGAACGTGAAGATGAAGCAGGTGAAGTATCCCCGGCTTTCATCCTCACTGCTCTTCCTTCCGATTGCCTGCGCGATTATTATGCCAGCCACTGCCGCAAACGTATTCACAAGGACACTGAAGATGCCGATGAACTTTCCCGAAAGCCCTATGGCCGCAATACTGCTGCTTCCCAGCTGTCCGGTCATGAGCTGATCCATCACGTTGAAGGAAGCATTGAAGACTCCCTGCAGCGTTACGGGAACTGCCAGGGACAGCAGCTCCTTTCTGAAATCCCTTCTGTCAATCAAAGCTGTTTTCATATTTTTTTAACTAACAGCATCGAAAAAATAATTCAACAGGTTAAATTCATAACCTCAGGAAAGTTTCTTCACACTCGCCCTTTCAGCCAGGACAGGGGTCAGTCTGATGTCCGCAAGATATCCGGGATCCGCCTTAAGCGCCCCGATCATGTCAAAGGTCCTCACTGCCCTTTCGTCAGTATCCTGCCTCACCGTCGTAAGGGGCGGTATGGCAAGGTCCAGTCCCGGTATGTCATCGAATCCGATAACGGAAAAGTCCTCAGGCACCCTCACTCCCATTGTGTTCAGGAACCTTATGAGATCCAGCGCATAGAAGTCGGAAACGCAGAAGGCGGCAGTGTTGTTCATGAGTTCAGTGAAGTTTTCCCTGAAAAACGCCCAGCGCTCCTTTCTGCCGGAAGGAACCACCATAAGAACTGACTCAGGAAGCACCTCACATAGCCCCTGATACCTCAGCCTGTCCATGCATATGTCATTGTCACTAATGCATACGACGAACTCATGTCCCATTTCCTTCAGATACTCCCCTGCCAGTACCCCGCCCTCAAAGTGGTCTATCTCCAGATTGTTGTACTCATCGTCCTCGGAAAAGAATCCATCCAGGATTATCAGTGGACGGTGCATGTTCATCTTCAGCTTCCGGTAATCAACCTGGCAGAAGCCCTGCACTATCACGGCTTCCATGTTCCAGACTGAGGCCAGGACAGGCACGTCATCAATTGATCGGGCAAGTTTGACTATAAGAAGGTACCCCCTCCTTTCCGCTTCCCTTACCAGGGAATTGAGGACCTTCGAGAGATAGCCGTCCTCCAGCGGGTGCCCTCCGTATTTCTCATGGTCATTGATCACAAGCCCCACCAGCGCCGAGGGATTCTTTCCGAGAAGGATGTGGGCCTGACGGGGCAGATACCCCATCTCCTCCAGCTTGCGCTCAACTAGGGCAACCGTCTCCCTGCCTATCTTCCTGGTCTTCCCATGGATGACATTGGAAACCGTTGCCGTGCTGACACCGAGCTCATATGCCACATCCTGAATCGTTACCGGTCGTTTGTCCATGATTGAATTATCCGGTTGAAACCTGAGGTTTTCAACTGGAAAACGCTGTTTACTCGGTCAGGGACGTAAGTCCTGAACTGCCGTATCTGGATCTGTATTCCCCGGGCGTCATGCCCTCATACTTACGGAACAGCTTGATGAAGTGACTCAGGCTGGAATACCCCAGAAACTCATAGATATCGGTAAGCTGGAGTCCGGTTACCTCAAGCAGGCGCCGGGCGCACTCTATCCTGCGTTTCTGCAGGTATTCGGAGACACCTCCTCCGGTATTCTTCCTGAAAGCTCCTATGACCACGGGTGCGGAGAATCCGGCAAGCTCATAGATGTCATCGGCCCTGCAGCTGATGAATTCGGGTGCGCTGAGCTTCCTCATCAGTGACTCGAACCAGCCGCTGTTCTCATTCCTGATTTCATCCAGGGCCCTGTGCAGGGTAACGAGGGAGTGGGTGAGCACGTCGGTGATGGCTCCTCCCACCTGTGTGGCAGAAGCACCCTTCTCCAGCAGATAGTTTACTTCGGTAAGCAGGGGTATGAAGTCCCTCAGCGCCTCATCACACAGTTTTGCCTTAACGGAGGAGCCTGAGAGTATGTCATCAAGGCTTAGCCCCAGCAGTGACATGGTGGCTGAAAGCTTTTCCTCACTTACCCTGATCACGGCCATCTCACACCTGGTTATCCTCCCGGATGCAAGGGACATCGAGGAGGCCGGACCAATCAGGCCAAGAGTGCCGGAGGACAGGGTGCACCGCTCTCCGTCGATCAGGAATTCATCCTCGCGTGATGTCACGAAAAAGATAACGTAGGAACCGTCATTCACGAACGGTATGAAAACAGTCCTGTTCCAGCAGAAAGAAAGGCCGTATCCATCATCCATCGTTCCTGACCTGCGGAGTTTGTCAGCATTACCCATAGGGATCCCCCATGTATTGATTTTAACACGGATATTACTGAATCAGGAAGTAAAATATTACAATGCAAAAATTTTCCCTATGTCAATATTTTAAACGCAGTGTACTGTCCGCACCGCAGACTGACTGAAAAATCCCAGAAGAACCGCGTTTGGGGCCCTGAATCGCGGTTTTAAATGAATTTATGAGCCGTTTTCCACCATTTTCCAGGGCTATTTGACGCTGTGTCAGCTTCTGCCATACACTGCGGATAACAGGAGAGTTTTATGAAGAAAATGACATTCATTGCCTCTCTTGCAATGGTGCTGCTCATGATCACGGGATGCGTGACAGGAAGCCAGCCCTCAGCAAGAGTAACCGGAGAGCCTTTCGAGCTCGTTATCATCGGAACGAGTGACATGCATGCCAATCCATGGGGCTTCTCATACGAGGACGGAAAGGAAACCACCAACAACGGTATGGCACGCCTTTATTCCTTCATCAGTGAAGAGAGGACCGTTCACCCCGGACTCATCCTCATTGATGCCGGAGACACCATCCAGGGCACAATCCTCTCAGATGACCTTGCAAACAAGGATAACAGAAAGGAACACCCCGTGATCGAAGCCATGAACTTCATGGGTTACGATGCCATGACTCTGGGCAACCACGAGTTCAACTGGGGAATTGATAAGATGAAGGAAATCCTCAGCGGCGCCGACTTCCCCGTGCTTGCGGCAAACGTTAAGGATGCAAAGGGCAGATATGTGATGGGAGCAGGTCATACCATCATCAACAGGGATGGCGTGAAGGTTGCGGTAATCGGAGTCGTCACACCTGATGTACCCATCTGGGATGGCGGAAAGGAAGGCATTGAGGACTATGTTTTCGAAGCCGCTTCCGATGCAGTCAAGGCTGAGATCGCAAAGATCGGCGGAAAGGCTGACATTATCATCGTATCGGCTCATATGGGGCTCTATGCGGAGTTTGATGAGGAAAACGGATCCGACTCAGCTCAGAAGATTCTTGATGACAACCCCGAAATCGATGTCCTTCAGGTTGCACACAACCACGTCACTGTCAATCTTACCGAAGGCAATACGGTCATCGGCGGTGTCAGGAACAGCGGCCGTGAGGCAGCAAAGTTCACCCTCACCCTTGATGATGACAACAACGTCATCTCCTCTGAGGTTGAAATCGTCGACATGAAGGACTATGAACCCAGCGAGGAGCTCAGGGCACTTCCCATCGTGAAGGAGTACCACGAGGCAACAATCGCATTCGTCCAGGGCGGAATAGGTGAAGATGGAAGCACAGGCGCTTCTCTTGGACAGACCACAAAGCGCTTCCAGCCTGAAAACAGGATTCAGGGTCTTCCCGAAGGCAAACTTCAGGATACTCCCGTAATGGATCTCATCAACACGATCCAGCTTGAAGCATCCGGTGCGGATGTATCCGCAGCAGCCCTTTTCAAGAACACTTCCGATCTCCCCGAAGGCAACATCAACTATGGCAACATCTTTGACATCTACAAGTTTGACAACACTCTCTACAGGGTAAAGGTCACGGGTGCTGAGCTTAAGGCTTATATGGAATGGTCCGCAGAGTGCTACAACCAGTGGCAGGAAGGAGACATCAACATCTCATTCGATCCTGAGTATCCCGGTTACCTCTACGACATGTTCCAGGGTGTCGACTATGAGATCGATCTTTCCCAGCCCAAGGGCCAGAGGATCAAGAACATCATGTTCAAAGGCGCTCCCCTTGCCGATGACCAGGTGCTCACACTGGCAGTCAACAACTACCGTTACTCATCAGCCCTCAAGTCTCAGGGCCTCGTAAATGGAACCAAGGAGTGGGAATCCTCCTCTTCAATCCGCGACATGATAGTTGCATACTTTGCCGCAAACTCCCCTGTTGAGCCCTTCACGGACAACAACTGGAAGATTACAGGCGTTGATCTTCATGAGGACGATCCGAGAGCTCAGGAGCTTATCAGACTCGTCAATGAAGGTAAGCTTGAGCCACCCTATTCAAAGAGCTTCAATCTTGCCGACTACGATAAACTTGTCGCATCAGTAAAGTGACATAAGATTTGAAATGCATCAAAGCCATGGCTCCGGTCATGGCTTTTTCCATATATAAGGGGTATATTTTCATTCATGAAATCAATTAACAGATCATCACTGAGTCAGAACGGATATACGGAGCTTTATAAAATCGACCTCGTGAACAACAGGAAGGAACTCATAGCAGTCAATGTTTTTTCCCTTGTGCTGCTTGCCATGATGGCAATCCCCGGCTTTTTCATCCTGGACGGCTACCGGATGTCCTTCCTTCACCTGATAGCCCTCATTATTCTCATATTCCTCTACATACCGGCCCATGAACTCATCCATGGGGCCGTGATAAAGCTGTTCTCAGATGAGAAGCTCAGCTTCGGCTGGCGCCTTGCATATGCGTACTGCGGCAGCCATGAAGCAGTGTTCACCAAAGGCGAGTACATAATGGTGGCACTTGCACCCCTAGTGTTCTTCCTAATCATCCTCTCCGCCCTTCAGGTGCTTCTTCCTGCCATGGCAACCGTATTTTACATCACGGACATAGTTAATGTTTCCGGCTCCGCAGGGGATCTCTATGTCGTATGGAGGATGCCCAGGGAGAAGAGACGCGACATCCTCGTGAACGATACCGGTACGGACATGAGAGTCTTCAGCAGATGCAGGTGAAATCGGCTTTGGGCCAGGTAATGTCCCCGCCGTGTGAAAGCAGGAAGCTCACTGCCAGATCCTGGACATCAAGATTCAGGCTAGATATTTTCCTGCACTGCCTGAACACGTCATATCCGCCCGTTCCGCTGGCCCTGTAATTGTTGAGGCACAGTCTGAGCCTTTTTCCGCCCAGTTCCTCTCCCCTGTAGAGCAGTCTGGTGACCCGGTGCCCCGCAGGCTTTCTGAGGTCAAAGGTATAGGAAAGTCCAAGATAGTAGTCATAGTTGTAGTTTTCAATCTTTGGCTCCAGAAAGCTTTTGGATATGGAGATCCTGCCGTCACTGTAATCAAAGTATTCGGCAGCCCGTTCCAAAGCAAACCTGAGTTCAGCTTCCCCTACTTCTATTACCTCAAGCGTGTTGGGATACTGATAGGAAGCTATTACCTCTCGGATGGTGATATCCCTGCTGAAGCCATAAAGCTTGTTGGCAAGGGACGTGCATGAAATGTCCGCACCGCTCACCGACAGCTGGACATAGTTGAAGAAATCGGCGATGCGCGATCCGTTCAGTGCACTCTCAAGAAGTCCGGGTGCCTTGATCTCTTCCGGAATGGTCGCAACGCTTCTGTCCAGCCATCTGTTGATATCATCATTAAGGGCCGAATATTCCTTTTCAAGATTATGTGCCCCGTACTCATCAGGTTCCCTGATCGCGGCATTTATGCCCGATGATGAAAGCCTGATGTCAGCGTAGTTCATGGCATTTGCACCTACCTGGAGTATCAGGGTGCCTGAAACAAGGGTCGGCTGAATTACCATATGCTGGTGAGCAGAGAGCAGAAGATCGTAACCAAGCTCCAGGCACATTCTGTAACCCTCGTTCTCCCCGGTTTCCGAGAGCACCCTGCCGGTAGCGATGTCATTCTCGAAACCGCCGTGGTAGATAAGTACAAGTATGTCTGCCTGTCCTTTCAGAATCTCATATTCCCGCTTTGCCGCTTCGAATGCGGACGTGATCTCGAAATTCCTGATATTCTCACTCTTTTCCCAGACATTGACAAATGAGGTCACGACCCCGGCAAAAGCAACCCTGAGCCCATCAGAGTCCGTCATTATCACATGGGGAACAATATTGATTCCCCCGGTCAGGTCCCTGACATTGGCTGCAAGCACGGTGGCTCCGGTTTGGCTGAAGAAGGTTTTGAATACATCGTATCCGTAGTTGAAATCATGATTTCCCGGTACGGCCAGTGAAAGGCCCATCCGCCTGAAGATCTCTGCCTGCGGAAAGGGACATTTCTTCCTGTCAAACACGTATTTTGAGAGTGCGGAGCCCTGAATGGTATCACCTCCATCGATGACGACCGTATCCTCATCAGACTCAAAGCTCTCACATATTCTCATAAGTCCCATATTCCTTTCCCCGCGCTCAAAGTAAAGCGTGGGGAAAAGATAGGAGTGGGTATCACTTGTGTATATTATTCTCATCAATATCCCTTGATCAGTCTGTTCCTGATCCTGTTGGAGCAGTATTCCACTGCAAGAACAAGAATGACCAGTCCGGCAAGAATCGAACCTACCTGTCCCCACCTGTAGGAGGACATGGCAAACAGCAGTGGTGCTCCCATACCGCCTGCTCCCACAAGGCCCAGAACCGTTGCATCCCTCAGGTTCATGTCAAACCGGTAGATAAGGGTGGAGCCGAAATCAGCAGCCAGCTGTGGTATTATTCCATACCTTATCTTCTGGAATACCGTGCATCCGGCTGCATCAAGGGATTCAATGATGTGGGGATCCAGATCCTCAATTGTTTCAATGAACATCTTGGACAGCATTCCGATCGAACTCACTGCCATTGTAAGCAGTCCCGCAAAGGGTCCGGGCCCGGTAACACGGATGAACATCAGGCCATAGATGAATACGGGGATGGTCCTTATAGCCATGACGGATATCCTGAAAACAAGCGCGATAGGTCTTGGAACTATGTTTGATGCCCCCAGGAAGGAAAACGGAATCGCAAACACAAAGCCTACTATGGTTCCGAGGAAGGCAATGGATATCGTCTCCAAAAGGAGGTATCCGACTCCCTGGGATGAAAAATCAAACAGGAACGACAGGTCGGGGTGAAAGATGCCAAGAAGTATGTTCACGGCTACCTTAGCCCCGCTCTCCCCTGCACCGGAGGAGTCTCCCATGACAGTGGTGGACCAGATCAGGAGGATTGTCACGACCCCGATGGCAACCAGATTCCTTATCCAGAGGCGGGGCCTTTTTTCATACATCTGAAGAACCGTCATTTCAGTCTCCTCACGTAAGCTTCTGCCTCAGCGCATGGCTGATGTATTCGATTATGACCACAGTCACGAAAAGGATCAGGAGTATCATTCCGACTTTGTCATACTCCCTCCATCCTATGTTCTCGTTGAGAATAAGACCAAGGCCGCCTGCCCCGACATATCCCAGGATGGATGCGTATCTGACATTACCCTCAAAGCAGTAGAGACTGTTTGAAAGATATCCCGGGAGGATCTGGGGAACAATTGCCCCGATAAAACACCTGATTCTCCCGGCACCCATAGCCTCCATGGCATCAAAGGGTCCCATGTCGGCAGTTTCGATCTGCTCATAAAGGAGCTTGCCGAGATATGAGAAGGTAAATACGGCGATGGCAATAGTACCGGCAGTGGTACCCAGGCCGAAGATATATGTGGCGATAAGCGCGGTCACGAGTGTGGGAAGCGTTCTCAGGACCGAAAGGATGAACCTGGCAGCTGCTGAAAATACTCTGTTCCTGACCATGTTTCCCGAAGCGGCGAATGCCATCGGAACGGCAAGTGCGGCTCCGATGAATGACCCCAGAAAACTCATTTTGATGGTATCGAAAAGCGGTTTCCAAACCGATGAAATATACCCGGTGTTGGGTGGGAACATCCGTTTCAGAATATCAAAGAAGTAGCTTCCCCTTGTGATCAAGGTCGTCAGACTGAATCCGGTCACCCTGACTGACACCGCAACAAAGACTAAGAGCAATGCTGCGATCATCGGGGTCCGGCTTCTTTTTTCCTCCACCTTCTTCCCATTCGGAAGTTCCATTATCCTGGGAGGAAACAACCTGTCATAGAGCTGCATCCGAACTCCTTTCGGGAACACCGGCTTCCCCGTAAATTCTCTTCAGCACATCGTCATCCACTTCGGATGCCGGACCGTCGAAAACGATGCGTCCCGCCCTGATTCCGATTATCCTGTCCACATATTCCAGAGCCAGGTCGACATGATGGATGTTGATCAGGACCGTGATGTTCATTGTCCTGTTGATGTCACTAAAGTCATCCATTACCTGGCGTGCAGTAACCGGGTCAAGGGCTGCAACCGGCTCATCCGCAAGAATGATGCGGGGGTTCTGAGCCAGCGTACGGGCCAGGGCGACCCTCTGCTGCTGTCCTCCGGAAAGCTGGTCAACCCTTGTATAAGCTTTCTCGAGTATGCCCATCTTATCAAGGGCTTCAAGTGCCCTGATCTTACATTCCTTCGGGAAAATTCCAAGCAGCACGCGCCAGAAGGGAAGATCGGGAACAAATGATGTCAGTACATTCTTCATCACGGTGGTTCTGGTGACGAGATTGAACGACTGGAATATCATTCCTATCCCCCTCCTGAACCGCCTGAGAGCCTTTCCCCTGAGGGTACTGACATCAGTATCATCAACCATGAGCACGCCTTCAGTGATATCGTGCATCCTGTTAACGGCCCTTATCAGGGTGGATTTACCCGCACCCGACAGGCCAATAATACCTACAAACTCACCCTGTCCGATCTTAAGGCTTACATCATCCAGCCCCTTTACACCATTGGGATAAGTCTTGCACACATGATCAAATACAATCATTCATCCTCCGGGAAAAGAGCAGAGGGATACCCCTCTGCCCATCATTACAGTCCTGTAACTCAGTTCTGTCTTGAAAGTTCCATTGCCTTTCTTGCCCCGTCGTAATCGGAGCTTACTGCCTTCTGATAACCCTCGTGGGAATAAATGGCAATTACATCCTTTCCCTCCGGTGTCTCGGCAATCTTTATGAATGCTTCCTGAAGAGCCTCAATGAATTCAGGAGTCATGATCCTGCTGGTCTTGGAAACAGATACCGTGTCATTATAGATGTAGGGAGTCACGAAGATACAGTCGGTTTCAGTCCAGATATCCTTCGTCCTGCCGAATTCAGCCGTCCACTTGGACTCGTAATCCCTTCTTCCGTCTGCATATACGCAGAGCACGTCAACCTGACCTGAAGCAAGACGGGCAAATGCGGATGCATAGCTGTCTGCCTGAACCGCATGCTTCAGATCCCTGATTCCCTTACCATACTTATTCTGAAGCAGGATTGTGGGATAGACATATCCGGCTGAGGATGTGGGTCCCATGACTGCCCAGTTTGCGCTGTCCAGATCTTCCCATGTGAGCTCCTCTCCGTTATTGACCTTGTTTCTGAGTTCCACACCTTTTGCGGAAGGACCTGCGATGAAGAGTGCACGGTAACCTACTGCCTGACGGTCAGTTGCGGTTGTGGGCTCATTCTCATTCCACACTCTGGGATCATCACTGTCGTTGGAAAGACCTGCACGGGTTGCGGTCAGGATGACTTCAGCACCGTCATCGTACTGGACATATGTGGCACCGGGGATGAGCCCGATATCTGCAGTACCTGCGCTGAGAGCCTCACCTACAGCCTCGTAGTTAGTTCCGACGGTGATGACTACCTCACCCACGTTCCAGCCCTGTGAGGCAAGCTGATCCTTAAGAAGCTGCTTCAGGGGTGCGGTCTGAGTCACGATTGTCTCAGGATCTCTGGAAGGAACGAAATAAACACTGAGTTTATTAATGTCCCTGGAACCTGCCGTTTCCTTTGCACCTGCGGCAAATACTGAAGTAACAGTAAGCGCGCAGATAAGAAGTACCGTCAATGCTTTCTTCATTTCAATTCTCCTTGTTATTTCTCAAAGACTGCCGGAATATATGTGTTCACGGCACTCTTCGGTTTGATCAGATTAGAGCTCAGCGTCCTCACAGCCATCTCCCAGACATCCACCGGGTACATCCTGATTACGGGAAATGCCGTCTTCTCGCTGTCAAGCGGGATGTCACGGTAGATTACGACAGGAAAATCCAGACCGAGTTTTCCGTATTCTTCCAATGCCCCTTTTTCCAGAAGCTGACTGAAAATCATCAGCGATGTCGCGCCCTTCTCTGCCGCACGTCTTACGGCCTCGGCACCATATTCGCCTGCCAGCTCACCCGTAAAGAACAGCTCTTCGCGGTAAAGGCCTTTACTTTGCAGGATTTCCCTGACACGGTCTGCCCTGTGGGTACCGATGGTAATTCCGTCCTTTTTCCAGATACCGCCCAGGAAAGCTATGTTTCCTGACATTTCAGAGAGATAGGTGACTGCATTTTCCAGTGCAATGTCAAAATCAATTACTATTCTGTTAAATGAATAATCCAGTGACTTCTCACTGTTTATGATCACAATGTTTGTCGTGGAGAGCATGAGGGTCTCCATCTCCTCAGGCGTGAAAATCCCGAATGCGATTATTCCGTCAAGGGGTACCACCTCGCCCCGGTTAAGCCTTCTGATGGAGATGGCATGACCGCCATCCAGTTTTCCAAGGAAACTTAGGTCATATATCGGCTCCTGCCCTTCAGGAATAATGTGCCAGTCAGCAACACCGAAAGTCAGGCTGCATGACGTATCCTTCTTCTGTCTCGGCGTCCTGTAGCCAAGGGAAGCCGCACATTTGAGAACGTTCAGTCTGACCTCTGTCGTCGCGGAAAAAGATGGATCACTGTTAAGTATCCGTGACACAGCCGAAGGGGAAACACCTGTCTTTTCCGAAATCTCCTTAATTGTTGCCATAATCTGATTCTGACCCGTGAAACTGAATTTGTAAATATAAATTAGTAAATTTTTAGTAAATTATTTGATAATTAAACAATACCTGACTGAATTCATCACAGTGAAGGATTATGACGGATTCCCCAATGGCTGAATTCAAAAGGACAGTCTGCGTAAAGGCAGCATTAAAATATCACTGATTTTCCATATAAAATCATTAACAGTCTGAAATTTCATATATTCAAAATATTCGATATGAGCTAATATATCACTCATATTGCATACGGATACTCACATTGGGCCTGAATCCTTTAAGTTCAGGTTCATATGGAATATTAAAGGGAGAAAAAGAAATGAAGAAGATTTTCACAATCCTTCTTGTCTGTCTGCTCGCCATGACAGCCCTCTTCGCACAGGGTGAGATGGAAAGCAACAGAAAGCCCGCTGCAGCACCTGCAGCAGTGAAAGAAGCCGCAGAGGTAAAGACCGGTCTTGCAATCATCGCCTCCAATGCAAAGAGCAAGAGTGCAACTGACAAGGCTGACGGTCAGGGCCGTGCCGACATCACTTACGCAGCCGTTCTGGTTGATGATGAAGGCAGAGTCGTGTCCTGTGTCCTTGATGCACTTCAGGGAACAGTCAAGTTCTCGAATGAGGGAAAGCTCACAACCGACAAGAATGCCGAAGTTCTTTCCAAGAATGAGATCAAGGAAGGCTATGGCATGCTCAAGTACAGCAAAATCGGTAAGGAGTGGTATCAGCAGGCTGAGGCTCTCTGCCAGTATGTCGTAGGACTCACTGCAGATGAGATTCTCTCAGTTTCCGCCACATCCGCATCCAGAAACGGTATCGATCTTGCTTCCAGCGCAACCATCGGTTACACGGACCTTCTCGAGACGATCGTAAAGGCAATCGCAAATGCCGAATACAGGGGTGCAAAGGAAGGAGACAGCCTCTACCTCGAACAGAGCACATCCTATTCAAAGAGCAAGGATGCAACAAGCAAGGCTGACGGCCAGACTCAGTCATATGCCTACATGAGTGCCGTGACCGTCAACGAAGGTGTCATCACTTCCATGGTCATTGACAGTGTACAGGCTACCGTCAAGTTCGATGCAAAGGGCCAGATCACAAGCGACATCAACGCACCTGTCCAGACAAAGCTCGAGCTCAAGGATGCATACGGCATGATCAAGGCCAGTAAGATCGGTAAGGAGTGGTATCAGCAGGCTGAGTCCTTCTGCGCATACGCTACCGGCAAGACAGTTGAGGAAGTTGCAAATCTCGCAGTAACCGAAAAGGGCGGTGCTGTTGACGCTGACCTCGTATCATCTGTTACAATCGGAGTCACCGACTTCACTGAGATGGTCGCGAAAATCTCAAAATAAGGACTACTGACTTGAAAAACGCTAAATGGATAATCATCTTATTAGCATTTTCACTTTTACTTGCCGGATGTACCCGCAAAGAGGAAGCATCCGGTAAGGCGCCTGAGCGTTATCAGGCCACATACCTCTCACTCTTCGACACGGTCACGACTCTCGTCGGCTATGCCGAGAGTGAGGAGGCATTCAATGCTGAAGCAAAGCAGATTCACGACGAAATGCTCACTTACCACAGGCTGTATGACATATACAATGAATATGACGGTCTGGTGAATCTGAAGGTCATCAACGAAAAGGCCCCCTACGGCCCTGTCAGGACCGACAGAAAGGTAATCGATCTCATCCTCTTTGCAAAAGAAATCTACGAAGCAACCGATCACCGGGTCAACATCGCGCTTGGAAGCGTGCTCTCCCTCTGGCATGAGGCCAGGGAAGACGGAATCTATGATCCTCTCCACGCATATTTACCCGATATGGATGCACTGCGGGAAGCAGCCCTTCACACCGATCTGGATAAGGTCGTGGTTGACGAGAAGAACTTAACCGTCTTCTTCGAGGACCCGGAAATAAGGCTTGATGTGGGTGCCATAGCAAAAGGTTATGCCACGCAGCGTGTTATGGAAAACACATCCTTAAGCATGCTCATCAGCGTCGGCGGCAACGTGGCCGCTACCCAGCCGAAGCCCGATGGCTCATCCTGGATAGTAGGACTTCAGGATCCCGACGGAAGCGACGGCTCATACAAAAACAAAGTAGCTCTCATGACAGGTGCTGTCGTCACCAGCGGTGACTACCAGCGCTACTACGTCGTCGATAATGTGGAATATCACCACATAATCGATCCGGAGACCCTCATGCCGGGCCGCTACTGGAGGGCAGTATCGGTCATAACCTCCGACTCGGGAGTTGCCGATGCACTTTCAACCGCCCTCTTCCTTATGGACAGGGAAGAAGGACAGAAGCTGCTGGACCGCTACGGGGCATATGCCCTCTGGACGGCTACCGACGGAACTGAATACCAGTCAGAAGGATATGAGAACGTCAGGAGATAGATCTCCTGCACCAGTAGTGTCCATCACCCCTTTCAACCCTGACACCGAAAACCTCATCAAGCACGCCTGACTCAAAAACTTTCTCAGGCGTGTCCTCTTTCATCACCCTTCCCCCGCTCAGGACTATCATGTGATCAGCAGTCTCAAGTGCCTCCGGAATGTCATGGAGCACCATCACGACGCTCTTTCCTTCCGTGCATAGCTGCCGCACCTCATCAAGGACTGCAAACTGATGCGCGATATCCAGATAGGTGGTCGGCTCATCGAAAAGCAGCGTTCTGCTGCCCTGTGCCAGGGACATGGCCAGGTATACCTTCTGCCTCTCACCACCGGAGAGCTCCGAAACCAGCTTGTCCGCATATGATGAAAGCCCCAGCCTTTCAAGCGCCTCATCGACCACCCGCCTATCCTCAGGACGGTATCGTCTGGGATAGGAAAGATACGGGAACCTTCCGTGAAGCACCAGATTGCGCACCAATATATCGGGAACAGGCCTGTTCTGGGCAAGATAAGATACCCTCTTCGCCCGCTCAGGAAATGACAGGGATGACAACTCCTCACCGTCCGCAACTATCGTCCCGGAAAAGGGCTTTATGATCTGGCATATGCACTTCAGCAGTGTCGATTTCCCGCACCCGTTGGGTCCCAGGATTACTGTAACCCGGGAGTCGGGAATTGTCAGGGACACATTATCAAGCACGGTTTTATCGCCGTATCCGGCAGTAAGATTCTTTATCCCGATCATACCCTACCCTTCCTTCTTTTCAGAACCAGCATCAGGAATACCGGCCCTCCTATAAGGGATAGCATTATTCCGACGGGAAGCTCGTAGGGCCTGAACATCATCCTTGATGCTATGTCGCAGAGAGTGACGAGCACTGCACCTCCTATTCCTGACAGGGGCAGGAGTAATCTGTTGTCACCTCTCAGGAGGCGTCTTATTCCGTTGGGAACCAGCAGTCCCACGAAACCGAGAAGACCGGCAAAACTCACGGCAGCCCCTGCCAGGGCAGAGGCCAGCAGCAGGAACACGACTCTCATGACAGAGGCATCCAGTCCGAGCGTCCTTGCCTCATCATCCCCGAGGGAAAGCACTTCAAGCTCATTTGAAAGAGTGAAAACCGCCAGTGCGGAGAGTGCGATTATTATGACGGCAGGGTAAAGCCTCACGTGGGATATGGAGGAAAAGCCTCCTACCCGGAAGTCCCCGCTCGTCATCGAGGCCTGAGGCACCAGACTCAGAACGGCATCACTGAAGGCTCCGAGGATGTAGTTGAGCGACACACCTGCCAGCAGCACGCTCGTCCTGCTGGCCCGGGTCTTTCTGGAAATGACCATGATGGCTAAGGATGTCACCATCGCCCCAAGGAAAGCTGATGCAGAGATCATCCATCCGGAAACGGCCCCGAGGGCGGTGGCAAGGGTGACAGCAAAGCCCGCACCGGAATTGACTCCTATTATCCCGGGAGCGGCAAGGGAGTTGGCAAGCACGCTCTGTATCACGGCACCGGAAATGGAAAGCGCGAAGCCTGCGGCAATGCAGGCTACGGTTCTGGGCAGTCTTGAGTACCAGAACACATACCCTGCCACACTTTCAGGTCCGGCCAGAGCGGCATCAAAGAGATCTGAAAGCGGTATGGATACGGCTCCTGAAACAAGGCTGAGAAAGGCCGAGAGCAGCAGAAGAATTATAGAAGAAATGAGAAGGATCCTGCTTTTCACTCTGAAAGAATCTCCCAGAGTCCCCTGTATGCCTCAGCCCAGCGATGGTTAGGCTTCAGGTTGTAAAGGTTCTTGTCCATGAAGTACACATGACCGTTCTTTACCGCGGAAAGCTGTTTCCAGGCAGGATGCTCATCGAAGTAGTTGCTGATAAAGACCTTCATGCCTTCCTCATCATCACCGCGCTGGGTGATGAATATGTAATCGGGATCTTCCTGAAGGATGTACTCGATGCTGAGGTTCTCCAGAAGTCCGGCCTCAGAGTCGGCGAGGTTCACGCACCCCAGATCCCTGAGCATTGCCCCCATTACGCTGCCGTCACTGTTCTTTGCCTTGAGATAGGCAGTGGAAGCAAGCATTGACAGAACCTTGGGACTGTCGGTACGCTTCTTCTCAAGAAGCTTATCAATTTCCTTCTTAACGCTCTCCCCATACTTTTCATACAGGTCCTTCCGACCGGTGATGTCGGTGAGAATGCCGAGAAGACGCAGGTAATCATCAAAGTCGTAGACCTCGAAGTACGCGGAGGGAATGCCCATGCTGTCAAAAGTATCCTTCCACGATATCTGCTGATTGTTATTGGGACTTGCCAGGATGAAATCAGGCTCGGAAGCAAGCAGGGCCTCCAGGGAAAGCTTTGAGATGGTCCCCAGATTAACGGTATCAGCGGAAAGGTGCATGTCCAGGTCCTCCCAGCAATCATCAGGGCAGGCCACGACCTCTCCTCCGGCCAGAGTCCAGATCTCGGCGACGCTGCTTATCAGGGCGGCAGTGCGCTTAGGCTCACTCACCGTGACGGTGCGTGAAAGATCATCCGTGAATGTGACTCCCGATACCGGCTCCTCCTTTCTTGCGCAGGAGGAGAGAATCAGGAGTGTTAAGAGAAAAAATAAAATCTTTTTCATGAAAACACCTGAGAATGGCTATTTGACACATTTTTCCTGAGAGGTGCTTTCAAAGCCCTTTTTCTGTCACATGCAGTCTGGCAGCAGACTCTCAGGTGTTTCGTTATGTCAGCAGGTTGCCCCGCCCTTTACATTCTTATTCAGAATCGCTTCTTTGTCCACAGTACTGTTAAGAAGTTTGTCATTGACGTAATCGAAGCCGAGACGTGCGACGGTGTCGGCAAAGCGTTCACCGGTCTTACCCTCATCCCTGAAGAGAAGGATGGCCTTTTCAACCACATCCATCACCTCTTCCTCGCTGGTCAGGATGCGGGTAAGGGGAAGGCCGTGGGCAATCTTCTTGCCCCAGCGTCCGCCGATGTAGATCCTGTAGCCGGGAACGTACTCGGTTGCGACACCGAAAGGACACCTGCCCTTACATCTGGAACAGTTGTTACACTCATCGGGACTGACGCTGAGTTTACCGTCCACGAGCTTCGCAATCTTGATGGGACAGCTGTTCACGACCTGACAGGTGCGGCAGCCGCGGCACTTTGAAAGGTCGAAAACGGGCACGTTCTGTCCAACGATGCCGAGGTCATTGAGATTCGGCTTGACACAGTTATTGGGACAGCCTCCGACTGCGATCTTGAACTTGTGAGGAAGCGTTACACCGTGATAACCGACATAGAACCTCTCATGAAGCTTCTCGCTGAGGGCAAAGGTATCGGCAAGGCCGTACTGACAGGTGGTTCCCTTACAGGAGACGACGGGTCGCACGAGACTTCCCGTACCGCCGGTCGAGAGACCGCGCTCATTGACGTAGTCTATGAGGGGCTGGATGTTCTCGAACTTGACTCCCTGGATTTCAAGGGTAAGACGGGTCGTCATTGTGATTTCCCCGGAACCGAACTTCACTGCTGCTTCCATGATGGTCTTCTGCTCATCCGCCGTGATCTTACCGTTGCGGGTAATGATCCTGACATTGAAGACATCGGGATACCTCTTGTCCTGAAGACAGCCGAGAGCCTTCACCCTTCTTACCTCTGAAGGAGGAATGGCACCGGTGAACTTCACCTTCACGTCGTTAAGCGAGACGCCGCCTTCAAGGGACTTTGTCCCGGTAAAGCCCATTGCCTTCATGCGGTTCTGCACGAGGTATGACTTTCTGCCGCGGGCACAGACCAGAAGGAGCTTCTTATCCTTCGGAGTATCCTTAAACACTTCCTCAAGCTTATCGAATGCGGCGAACTTCGCACCGGGAATCGTGGGTGCGTTATTGACGTCGATGACCTCGTAACCTTCAGCCTTACCGCATGCATATTCGTAAGGCGTGATGCTTTCAAGCACGCCGTTAATCTTGTTCTCAAGCACATAGCATGCCTGAACCAGCGGATTGATCGCGGTTGAGAAAGGAGGTGCATATGAAAGGTCCATGGAATCATAATCCTCAAGACGGGCCTTCATCATGATTCCGGCGACACAGGTATCAACGATCTTATCGACGGCCCCGGGGCCTGCCACCTGGACTCCGAGCACGGCATGCGTGGTCTTATCGGCAACGAGCTTAATGACGAAGTTTCCCGAACCGGGATAGTAGTGTGCCTTGTCATCAACGACGAGGCTTACGCTTACTGCATCAAAGCCTTCGTCAAGTGCGGCCATCTCCGTAAGACCTGTGCGGCCAGCATTCAGGCCATCCATCAGCCTGATTACGGCTGTACCGAGGCATCCCCTGTAGGAAACATCCTCACCTGAAATGGCACGTGCGGCAATGCGTCCCGTGATGTTTGCGGTTGAACCCATTGCCGAGTACTGTCTCTTACCGGTAAGGGCGTTTCTCACAAGCGCGCAGTCACCTGCTGCATAGATGGCAGGTACATTGGTTTTCTGCTTCTCATCAACGAGGATGGTACCCTTCTCAAGTTCAATTCCGGAGCCTTCCAGGAATGAGGTATTGGGCCTGATGCCGAGGGCAAGCACGACCATCGTGCCTTCGATCGTGCCCTGAACGGTCCTGACGCCTGTTACCTTACCCTCTCCGAGGATTTCCTCAAGAGGACTGTTAAGTATGGTCCTGATACCGGCCTTGGTCAGCTGCTTTCGCAGATAGGAGGCCATATCGGGATCGAAGAGACCGGGAAGCACCTGATCAGCCTTATCGATTACGGTCACGTCCACACCGGCAGCCTTAAGATTCTCGGCAGCTTCAAGACCTATGAAGGAAGCACCCGCGACGATGCATCTCTTAACACCGTTCTCCTCTGCGTATCTCTTAATTGCAACGGCATCATCCACGGTGCGGAGCGTGAATACGCCTGAGAGTCCGGTTCCCTTAACAGGGGGAACAATCGGGGATGCACCCGTGGCTATGACGAGACGGTCATATGATTCACATGTACCGTCCGCAAAAGTAACGGTACTGTTTTCGGGATCGACCTTAACGGCTTCCATCCCGGTTCTGACCTTTACACCCGTAAGCATTGTAAACTTCTCAGGAGTATTGACGACAAGACTGTCCCTGTCGGCAATCATCCCGCTTATATAATATGGAAGGCCACAGCCTGCATATGATATGTCCCTGCCCTTTGTGAAGAGAGAGACCTCATTTGTCCGGTCCTCCCTCATAAGCTTGGCAGCGGTCTTTGTTCCTGCCGCCACGCCTCCCAAAACGATGATTCTCATTTCTGTTTTCCTTTATGAGGACATTATATTTCCATTACCCGCTTTTTTGTAGGGAAAATCAGATAAGGCCGTCAAGAAAATCAAAGACTGTGACCCAGTAGGCGTTGGCTACCGCATCAGGAGAGTTGAAGATCTCATGGTGGGAGTCGGGACACTTAACCACATGGACGTTTGCAGCCTTGGAGGCAAACTCATTCTGTCTGTCATTCCTGACCAGTGAATCGGTTTCAGCCTGGAAAAGCAGGACAGGTATCGTGACCTTTTCAGCCTCTTCCTTCCTCACCATCTTTTCCGTGGCCTTCAGTGCGGAATTCAGCCACGACCACGTGGCACCGTAAGTCTGATGGTACTCATTCTCTGTGCGCATTTCAAAGAAGTAGTAGTACCTCGGATAGCTTGTGGCAGGACATCCCGGATCGGAAAATGCTTCAATGGCATCCCAGTCGTAGTGACCGAAGACGTAACCCGCACCCTGCCCCAGCACGTTTGCCGAGCCGGAGAGGAACTTGGCTGCCCACTCGGGCACCGCCCCGAGGTTAATGCCTATCATCGGTGATGAGAGTATTGCGTAATCAAAGACATCGGGGTAAATCTCCAGGAATCTTGTTGCGATTCCTCCTCCCATCGAGTGACCGAAGAGCACGAGGGGATTGTCCCCTGAGAGCGGAAGCACCACCTCATCCACGAACTGCTTCACATCATTTGTGTACACCTCGAAGTCATCGACGGCCACCTTGGAAAGGTTTCCATCCACCGACTCACTCCTCTCGGAGTAACCATGGCCGTAGTGTTCGATCATGTAGACATCGTACCCGGCTCTGGTGAAGTAGTAGATTATCTCGCTGTACTTCCTGATGAACTCGGTAAAGCCATGGAGGATCACGACAGAGCCCTTCTCTTCAGGAACATCGAAGTACTCGTAGTATATCCTGTGACCGTCGCGGAGGGCGGAAAGCGTTCCCGCACTCTTTATGGAGTCAAGACAGGGCTCGACCATGTACTTCATCTGGTCATAATAGTCATCCTCCGGGATGATTTCAAAGTCCTCCCGTGAGATATCAAAGGGAAGGACATTGGTTGTCTTTCCCTGATAGTCAGTCGTGGAACACGAAACCAAAAGAACACAAAGCAACAGTAAAATAGCAATTCTTTTCATGTACTAAAAATAGCCATTCCCGGCAGGAACGGCTATCCTTAGTTAAACACTGTATGCGATCTGTTATACAAGTGAGAGGAAGTACTCATGAACTCTGGTGTCGGCTGTCAGCTCGGGATGGAACGAAAGCCCTATCTGGCATCCGAATCTCACTCCGGTGACATGATCTTCAAAGGAAGAGAGGACCGTAACCCCTTCCCCGACACTCTCGATGTAAGGTGCCCTTATGAAAACCTCCGGGAACTTCCTGATATCACCCACATCGCCGACAGTCTCAAAGGAGCCCAGCTGTCGGCCGTATGCATTGCGCTTTACCGTCACAGGCAATGTTCCGAACCAGACATTCTCATCATTTGAGAGCTTTTCGGAAAGCAGTATCAGACCGGCACACGTGGCAAGCACGGGAACACCTCCACATATAAGCTCATATAAAGGTTCAAACATTCCTGTTTCACGGATTATCTTTCCCTGCACGGTGCTCTCCCCGCCGGGAAGCACAAGACCGTCAAGGTCCCTTATGTCATGCTGCTGTCTCAGCTCGACAGTTTCGGCGCCAAGGCGCCTGAGGACATCGATATGCTCCTCAAAGGCACCCTGCACTGCAAGTACGCCGATTCTCATCAGATACCCCGCTCTTCCATGATGATTTTGATCTCTGATGGGTTGATTCCGACCATTGCCTCTCCGAGGTCCTCACTGAGCTCTGCAATGAGCTTTGCATCCCTGAAGTTGGTTACGGCCTGAACGATTGCCCTTGCCCTCTTTGCGGGATCACCTGACTTGAAGATACCGGAACCGACGAACACGCCCTCTGCACCGAGCTGCATCATGAGTGCGGCATCTGCGGGGGTGGCCACACCGCCTGCAGCGAAGTTCACGACGGGAAGGCGTCCGTTCTCATGCACATACTGTACGAGGTCATAGGGAACCTGAAGCTGTTTTGCCTCTTCATACAGCTCATCCTCACTCATGGAAACGACACGCCTGATCTGGGCCATCATCTTCCTCATGTGCCTCACGGCCTGAATTACATCACCTGTTCCCGGCTCACCCTTCGTCCTGATCATCGAAGCCCCTTCATTGATCCTTCTAAGGGCTTCTCCCAAGTCCCTTGCACCGCAGACAAAGGGAACACGGAAATCACGCTTGTTTATGTGGTAGATATCATCGGCAGGACTCAGGACCTCCGATTCATCGATGTAATCGATCTCAATTGCCTCGAGAATCTGAGCTTCAACGAAGTGACCGATGCGGCACTTTGCCATTACGGGAATTGAAACCGCTTCCTGGATTCCCTTAATCATCTTAGGATCACTCATCCTTGATACCCCACCGGCTGCCCTGATGTCGGCAGGAATCCTTTCAAGGGCCATTACGGCACATGCACCTGCAGCCTCGGCGATCTTAGCCTGCTCCGGGGTGGTCACATCCATGATGACTCCGCCCTTCAGCATGCGGGCAAGTCCCTTATTGAGTTCATACTGTTTATTGTCCATTTCATCACCTCTGATATTGCCATGTTATCAATGATCTGGTAATGGAAAAATAATCAGAATGAGGGTATTATCAGATACCAGATCAGGAGAAAAGCTGTGCTCACCTACACCTTGAATGATACCGACGGTCCCAAATACCTACAGCTTTCGAAACTAATAAAAGCCGATGTGGAAAGCGGAAAACTGAAAGCCGGCGACCGTCTTCCCTCCAAGCGTACCTTTGCCCGCAACTCAGGCGTGAGTACCATTACGGTTCAGAATGCATATGACCAGCTGATAAGCGAAGGGTATGTGACTGCCGTTGAAAAGAAGGGATACTACGTTTCTTCCTTCCGTAAGCCACTGAAAACGGCACCTGTGATAGAGAGCACAGATCTTCCTGAACCCGATCTCCCCGATCTGTCAGGAAACAGAATGCGGGAGGAAAGCTTTCCATTCTCGATCTGGTCAAAGCTTTTGAGGGAAACACTCAGTACGGACAGGGACAAACTGCTGTCTCCCATCAGGGCTGAAGGAGTTCCGGAACTCAGAAAAGCAATAGCAGGACATCTCGCATCCTTCAGGGGAATGAGCGTTTCCCCATCCCAGATAGTAATCGGAGCCGGAACCGAGTACCTCTACTCTCTCCTGATCCAGCTGCTGGGCAGGGAACTTGTCTATGCGATCGAGGATCCGGGATACGGAAAGCTTTCAAGAATATATGCGGCAAATGCCATAAAGTACACTAAAGTTCCGCTTGATGAAAAAGGACTCTCTGCAGAACTCCTCTGTTCATCAGGGGCGGATGTGGCCCACATCAGTCCGAACCACCACTTCCCCACCGGCATCACAATGCCGCTGGAGCGACGCTATGAGCTGCTGGCCTGGGCGGCTGCAAAGGAGACGAGGTTCATCATTGAGGATGATTACGACAGTGAATTCAGGGTATCCAAATCCCCGGTACCGACAATGTATTCCCTGGATGGCAGCGGATCCGTCATATACATGAACACCTTCTCCAAGTCCCTTGCATCCACGATAAGAATAAGCTATATGGTCCTTCCAGAGACTCTTGGGGACACCTTCCGCAGAGAGCTGTCATTCTATGCATCCACAGTTCCGAGCTTCGAGCAGTACACTCTTTCCAGATTCATAAGTGAAGGTTACTTCGAAAAACATATCAACCGGATGAGACTGTACTACATCAGACAGCGTCAGGCAGTTATTGATGAAATACTGATGAGCCCCCTGAAAGACAGCTGCACGATCATAGAGAACAGCGCCGGACTTCATTTCATCCTCTCCATCAATACTGAAAAAAGCGATGAAACAATCAAGTCGGAACTGCTGAAGGAAGGAATAAAAATCACATCCCTTTCCGACTACTCATCAATAAAGGACTCCCATAAATTCATCATCAACTACTCAAACCTGGATATGAAAATCCTCAGGAAATCGCTGCTGATTATTTCTGGGATTATCTGAGGAGAAGAAGATTATAAACGACTCAAACGTTTACAATCTTAATGCCGGTTATAGCCTGTTTTGAGACTAGCAAGTTTTTTCACACTACTCAACCCCAGTCCACGAAGCTTCATTATAAACACCAGTTTGAGACTACCAAGATTTTACACACTACTCAAACGCTCGAAGCGCTGGAGAATCACATCGACTGTGTTTGAGACTACCAAGATTTTACACACTACTCAAACTCAGTTCGTACTCAGCCTTGAGCTGCGACAGTTTGAGACTACCAAGATTTTACACACTACTCAAACAAGTGCTGCTTCATCTGATCAACACTGACGGTTTGAGACTACCAAGATTTTACACACTACTCAAACTAATGGGATTCAACTATGAGCTGCACGGTGGTTTGAGACTACCAAGATTTTACACACTACTCAAACTTGCTGTCAAACGTGATTCCGTCAGCAGTACGTTTGAGACTACCAAGATTTTACACACTACTCAAACAGCTGGATCGGGTACTGGAGATCTCCAAGGGTTTGAGACTACCAAGATTTTACACACTACTCAAACTTTTGCGGCTTTAAGTGCGCGCTCTACTGTGTTTGAGACTACCAAGATTTTACACACTACTCAAACCATTCTTTACCATCTTCAATTCGTCTTTTGGGTTTGAGACTACCAAGATTTTACACACTACTCAAACCTCAAATCCTTGAGTAGTTGTAAAACCTATCTGCTCATTGTACAGCTCGCAGAGATCTTTATCAATTATATAAAAGTCTTCAAAATCTGTTTTGTCGCTATCTTGAATACTGTTTTCAAGCAGAAGAACCTGGATATGCTCATATTCCAACTGCGTGAAGATAGCAGACAATTCATTATTGTCAAAGAAACAATGAAGATTGACAAAAATTATCAGCTTGATTTTCTCTGACATAACCTTTGCCTTACAATACTCAGTGACTCTTTCCATTATCTCATCAGGCTGCTCCAGGTAGAACCTAAAAAGCTTTGATACTTCTAATGCATCAATTTCCTCATACATGGTATTTGGCAATGATATTTCCTGCGCAAGATCATACGCCAGAGTATTAAGTTCCTGAACAATAGTGCTGAACCGTCCACCATATTCTGATTTAACCAACGACTTAATTTCACCAGATATCTTTGACTGCACCTTTCTCCCATTCGGTTCAATACTGAAAGGATCAAATACCAGAAGAGAATTTCCATTAAGTTCAACAGGTTTGAAATCGTCAGATAGTATTATAGGTCCTTCCGCTCCCTGTATCTGCTCGTAAACAGCGCTTACTATCCGTCGGAAGTATTTCTTATCTTCAACGACAAGAGTTATAGGCCGGTTATCATGGAATCTTAACTCAAATGAAAAGAGCGAACTGGTTATCATTATCATATAAAGACCAGCCTTTCAGTAGTATTCAGAACCTCTGATTCCGATGTACCAACAAGAAGAACCATTCTTGAGAACTGTTTCTCAGTAACAGTAAGCACCTGAACTATTCCATCAGCAGGTTTATTATTTTTCAATTGAGTCATTATCACATTGGCACCTGTGGTATGGAGCAATAATCGTGCATAAACAGACTCCTGTATCATTATAAAACCATTCCTAATTAGGAATTTTCTGAACTTTCGATAACTTCTCCTATGACTGACTGTATCAACTGGAAGATCGAAGAATACAATTACACGCATAAATCTAAAACTCATAGCGGAAAAACCTGAGAAGCGATGTATCAGATGCACATATGGCATCCAATGCACATCGTGTGTACTTTTTCATTGCCTCCAGCAATGTTCTCCTTTCATTATCAATTACAACATTGCACTCAAGCATCCGCAAGATATGCTGTTTATCATCCTTATCAAGTTCATCACCATCCAGGTTCATTTTCAAGACATAATCATCAACAACAGGTCTGAACGGTTCCATCAGATCTGAAGCAAGATTAAAGCTGTTGAAAGTATTGGAATGGAATATCCCAAGCTGAAGCAAAAAACCATTAGCTGAGATTTCCCTGCTTATGCAGGCCAGGATTACCTGATAACCATAGTTCAGCCCCGCATTGATTTTAATCTCCTGTCCACGGCCAAAGCTTGTACCAAACAAAGCATTGAAATAAACCTTGGCTGCATGCCCTTCCCTATTGGAATTATCACCAATTCCAACTTCAGATGCATACTCCTGCAATTTAAATGCACTCTCACTCAAACCATAATGGTCCAGCAGACTTGCCTGATTGAGGATCTTCTCTCTTACGATTTCCGTCCAGATCAGATTCTTCTGCTCCTCGGTCCAGGCAATCTGCTGCCTTATCATCTCGCAGGAATCATAACTGCCATGATAAGGAACCAGTTCCGAATAAGGTAAACGTTTAGGATCGCAGAACACTATTTTAACTTTCCTTTCAGAAAGAGCATGCAGCAACGAGCAGGTCAATGATACCGCAGTGTTCTCGATGATCAGGACACTTATCTCATCCAGAAATATTTTCTTCTCAACATCGCCCCGTATCACCAAGTAGTTAAGCCTTAATTCAAGCTTAACTCTTGATGACACGAGAACAGTTCTCCAGCCCATTACTTCACGACTGTTCTCTTCTCAAACAGTCCGGTAACACTCTGATGGATAACTACTATTTTGGGTCCTTCACTCTTTTTTCTTATAGTTTTGGATATAGAAAGGGCACCAGCATGTGGACTTCCACCAATAAATGAGAAATCATTTGTCCCGGGAGCAGAGGATAAATATTTGATAATATTCTGAAGAATAATCAACTGCTCTTCTATATTCAATCCTTCAAACTTCTCATGTCCTTTTTGCAGTACTCCACACTGACATGACGGACGATTAATGTATGAAGGATTCCCAGCTTTCATGGTAAGAAAATCATAGAGCATAATATTATATTCAGAGCTTATTTCATTCCTATTATAGGGAAGATAAGAGAGTTTGTTCTTTTGCTTCAGCTGGAATGCCTTTTCGATTTTGTGGATGTAATCCTCAACAAACCAACAGCATCTTAAAGGAACTTCAATTCTCACCAATATTCCACTACTGGTTTTGCCTGATATTCTCATCCTCATTCCCTTAAACTCAATCAAGTCATTGACCATCAATTTGGGAACAATGATAAGTGGTTCTTCAACATTATGTTGCTGTATAAGGAATTGTCCGATATCATCTTTTGTTTTAAGACTGCCTTTCATTGAACAATAAGCTGGGAATATTGATATATCACGTCCCTTTTTATTCTTGTGTTCAGCTATGATGAAATAACTGACTGCCTGTTTATTATAACCTCCGTAGCGTTTTGTCCATTCATCGGCAGAAATGTTTTCATCTGTGATTTTCTTGGCAGGAGTAAGCCCTTCAGCCACGTTTCCCTTTACAAGCTGCAAGTCAAACAAGGCTCCGCTGATCTCAGAAACCTGCTTAGTAAGCCTTACATCATCATTCCAGCACTCTTTCTTAACCGTGACGATAGTACCTGTAAGACCAGGATACCATGCTCCTTCAACTGTCCAGTCAAACATCTTCATCAGGTTATATTTCCAAGTGGGAATATTTGATGAAGTGCTTGATTCAGATGATGTCCTGGAGTCTGAAATATACTTCCAGAAGTTTGATGTGAACTTGGTCATATATGTATTGCCGACGACAATGTTCAGATAAGCATCCTTTGCATGGTGCAGATCATTGAGACATCTTGCCTTTGGAATGCTGAAACGCTGTCTGAAATACGATACATTTCTGGCTTTTGCAAAGACAACTGAAGTTGTCTCACCATAATACCTCCTGAGGATATCAATGGTAGCTTTGGTTGACTGGCTTACTTCAACAAGCTGACGGTTGATGAAGCCCTGCAGTTCATCATCGGAAAGAGGTTCTGATCTTGTGAGTCTCCTGTACTTTTCTTTGGAGATAAGCTCCTTTTTCGCAAGAATCTTCCAGTAATCTGCCATTCGGCTTCTCCATTCCTCGGGGATGGGGACCTTGTTGCTCTTAAGAAGATTCAAACGCTTAAGAGTGAGTACTCTGTTGCTCAGACTGTCATCAGCAGTGAGGGACTGAGGGAAAATATGATCAATGTCATAAACATTTGTATCGTAAAGTGAATCAATGTCGATCCTTTCCCCTGAATACATACACCTGCCCATCTGAGTGAAATAAAGATAAAGCTTGTCCTGTCTGGAAATATCCTGCTCTGAGTACTTGTCCAGGGAAATGCTGAGTTCATCGATTTCTTCTTTAAACAGTCCTTCCTTACGGATGCTTTCATACAATTCCTGCAAAGCCTGTTTGCGGGATTTGGTCCTTCCACTGTTTTCAGAGTCACCTCGGGCTACTTCAACAAAGACTTTTGCAGGGGCTCTCTTCATAACCTTCTCAAGTTCCTGACACACCTTTAGAGTCTGCCATATCTGACGCTTTACTGATGGGGATACATACAGTTCATCAACAAGTTTATAATCAAGCTTATCAATTGCCTGTCCTTTGAGCTGATCAGTTATTCGGTATTCCGGATCGTTGATTATCTCCATGAGATTTGAATTCGTGTTCCAAAGGAGAGATATGATCGAAGTAATTTCTCCTGTTCTGGAACTTTCCGCCTGCAGACCAACCAGGAATTCACGCGACAGTCGTCCCCACCCTGTGTAACGGCGTTTTGCAATCTCTGATATCTCATCTTTGTCCAAGGCTTCTCCGGCAATTCTGCTGATTGCCTCCAGACACATGGAACGGTCATCACCGAACAGTGTGATCTTCTCTATTATTTCCTCAACCTTAGACCACTCAAGCCTCTTCAGTTCGATAATGTCCCTGAAATCATAGTAGGATGCAAGGGAAGCCTTTGGTTCACCATCAATTCCGCCGAGAGAAACAGGCTTTGAAGCCCATCCTTTGGAAACGGCATAATCCTTGATCATTTTTGATGTAACCTTACGGTTTCTTCTGTAAAGATCATCGAAGATATCCTGCTTCTGCTTAACAGTTATCTGGTTTCCATTAATTGTCAGCTTGTTAATTTCATTCAGAACCATGAACTTGGAATACAGCAGGGAGTTCCTGGGTATTACCAGAAAATCGGGAAGATATGTACAGTGGCTTTTCATCCTGTTGATGAAATTCTCAGCACTTGCTGACCTGTCGATCTTCTGATCGAAGTTCCATGGATATACCTTACCATCTTCCCTGCGGACCAGCCATGAATACTTCTTCTGCTCATCTGATGAATGGCTGTTCGTTATTGGACCTACGTAGTAGGGTATTCTGAAGGTAAGAAGCATGACTATCTTCTCACTGACGGAATAACCGCTTTCATCCTTTTCATTGAGGAAAGGCAGATACTGAGAGGCATTTGCAAGGATCGCCTCCAGTTCCATTTTATGAAGCTGATACGGAATTACACTGTTCCTGCTGCTTATGAGAAGAGGAAGAAATGATTCGGTTTCAAGCTTTTCGGATAATTCCTTTAATATGTCCACATCACATTCATCAGCTTTGATCTTCTTTAATATACCTGAAGTATTCTTCTTGAATTCATCATAGCTGCAGCGACGAAGAGTCTTCTTGCCTGTTCTGTTGTCCTGAATCACACCGATATAATTAGAGAAGCAACCTTTCTTCTCCGAGTGGAAATAATCCTCATACTCCTGTTCAGAGAGATATTTCCTGAAAATATACTTGAGTGATGCAAGATCCTTTCTGTTCTCCGCATACTGTCTTATCTTTCCTTCAGACACACTGCTGCAGCCATCCAGGATGTCAGCAAGCAGAATGTAATCGTAAATGGCCTTGAGACTGATGAGCAGCATGGTCCTGTCATCATCATTAAGAAGTCCTTCCAGCATAGGTAGCCTGACGTCTTCGAAATCCGAGTCCTTAAAGCAGACTGATTCATTGAAGAGCTCACTGTCCTCCTCCAGTGCAAAAAGGTTCTTCAATTGCACCTTGTTACCATTAATGAGCTTTATGATACTGTCACCGATCTTCTTATCCGTACACGAACAGGCAGCAGACATTTTCTCTTTTCGCTCCGAAGGTCTCCTGATTCTGAATGTTTCCTGAAATTCAGCCAGATCACCGAAAGCGAAAGAAAAATCCTCATCATCACAGGAGAAAATCTGATTAATCAGACTTTCAGTGTTCTTTAGCAGCTCTGATGCATCAGTTACTGCCTTCATGTTTTCACCCGGAAACAGGAAATGCCCTCTGTTTTTCAGAATATGATGAATCGCAAGATAGACCAGTCTTGGATCATGATATTCCCTGCTATTCATCAGCTCATAACGCAGGTGAAATATCGTGGGATAATCCCTGAAGTATTCAGAATCAGTGTATTCCTTATCTCCGAAAAGGGCATATTTGCAGTCAACGTCTTTATCTTCACGGAAATACTTACTGTTTTCCAGTCTCCTGAAGAAGAGTGGATCAACCTTATCAATTTCTTCAGCAAAAAGATCCTGCAGGATGTTCAGGCGCTCTTTCCTGCGCATCGTCCTTCTTCTGGAACACCTTGCCATGCGTCTGTCTGCAGCTGTTTTTGCCTCATCAAACAGTCTTACACCCATCATTCTCTTACCGTTGAAGGTAAGGACATTGTAATCAGTGTCAGTCACTGCCCACCCCACTGAAGTTGTACCGCAGTCCAGACCCAGATAGTAGTCACCATGATATTCGTTAGCTTCCATTTACACACCTCCGGAATTAATTATGATAAATTTTAAATTACCAAAATCCTGAAATAAACCTGTTTCAAATCAAAATTGGTCGGAAATGCCGTATTTCAGTGATTTTTTCTTTTCTCCGATCCGTACGTAAGCAATTAAGTATCAAACCTGCGGCAAAAAATAAAAAACAGGGGTTGACGCTCAAATAAATCGTGGTAGAATGTAATCAGATTTTACACACAATGTTCAAACAAAAACATGTTCAAACCGTCCGCAAGGACTAACCCCTAGGGGGTAGAAAGAGAGGCATATGCCTCTTTTTTTGTTTTCCTTTCGAAGAATATGCAGGTGGTTGCCATTGCTGACAGCCACCGTAAGATTATTATCAGAGAATCGCACTTCCGTCAGAAAAGCTTCCATACGTAGTGTTCCATTCACTCTGATCAGCACTGACACCGAGGAATTCGGTCCTGAGTGGCAAGTCCAGGGTGGCATCGATCACGAAGGTGTCGTAATCACGGAAGTAGGAGAACTCATCGTACTTTGCCTGTAGGAGAAGCACGTTGGAGAAGCTGTACTTCTCATTGTCATAGACACTGTCACGGAAAAGTTCACCGCACTGGAGCACTGTTGCCCTGGGAGTGATGTGTGTTCCGTTCTCATCCACAGCGCCCGAGTATGCGGCGGCAACGGACCAGCTTGCCCAGGTTCCCATCGAGTGGCCTGAAATACCGAGTCTTGTGTTATCGACATACGGAAGTGACGCAAGGTATGCATATGCCGCAATACCGCCCATCGAGCTGTCAGCCACCTCTGAGCCGTCAGAGCCCTTTGAGTATCTGTCATTGAAGAAAGTCAGGGTTGAGAAGTTCATGAGAACCTTATATCTCAGGGGGCCTGAGATCATAACATAGGTCTTATCAGCTTCACTGTCGTTACCGTAGCTTACCGTAACCTTATGATCGGTCCAGCCGCGTTCCCTCATGGGAATAGGTGTGTCACCATGTCCGTACTCATCGATGACAAGGACAACGACACCTCTTCTTGAAAGCTCCATTGCATAGGCCGCACTGGTCTCATGGTCATTCTGATAACCATGAAGAAGCAGGACACCCGGTGCCCTGTTTCCGGCAGTTGCACCATCCGGGATGTAAAGCTTATATGCAACATCACCTCTGTCTGTAGTAATGAATCCTGTTTATATGTTTACCCTGCCGCCATCCCTCTGGATTCTGTCGGCGATGAACAGAGCGGCAAAACATAGGATCACGAGAATGGCAAGCGCCATAATGTTTGATTTCAGGTTCTTTTTCACAGGAAGCCCCCTATGAGGGATATATTATCACGGACATACCCAAGCAGAACAATACAATTTTCAAGTCAGACGCTTTTCCGGACTCAGGATATTACCTGATAATGATTTACTGTCGTGAATTATATTTTTCCACTTCAGAAAACAGATATTGTTACCCGGTCAGGAACGGAGAAAATAACGTTTCCGGTTTATTATTAGTAGGAACGTGTAAAGAGAGTTCCTGAAGGAGTTTTCCATATGGAAAGGAAAATTGAAATGTCTGCATTTCGTGAGCGGCTCAGGCTCATGACTCCGATGAACAATCTTATGATGAGTGCAATGTTTGACTCAAACAGGAATCTGACGGAGGAACTTCTCAAAGCAATTCTCAAGTTTGATCTTGAGGTCGTCAGGGTGGAATCCCTGAGAACATTACCGGGAGTAATGCTCGGAAAGTCTCCACAGCTTGATGTCCTGGCACGGCTCAACGACGGAAGCTATGTGAACATTGAAGTACAGATCAGGGATGAAGGGGCCGATCCCAGACGACTCAGGTACTATAAAGCCCGTCTTGATTCCCGTCAGCTGATGACAGGAGATGACTACTCTTTTCTCCAGGATGTGTATGTAATCATGATTACTGAAAATGACATATTCGGAAGAGGCTGGATGATCTATCCTTTCAGTTACAATGTACCCGGTACGGACTTGTCTTTGGAAACCGGGGAACATATTATTTATGTAAACAGGTCTGCTGAGTATGACTCATCAAGACTTGCTGACTTCCTTCATGACTTTGGCTGTTCTGATCCATCTGAGATGAGGATCATGGCCATGAAGGATGCATCCAGGTTCTATAAGAACACTGAAGAAGGAGTGAAGATCATGTATGACCGCTATAACGAAGTGTATGCTGAAGGAATGGATGAAGGCCTCAGAATCGGCAGAGATGAGGGCCTCAAAATCGGCAGGACTGAAGGAATCAATATAGGCAGGGATGAAGGTCTTAGGATTGGCAAGGATGAGGGCCTTAGAATCGGCAGAACTGAAGGTATCGCTATCGGCAGGAAGCAGGCTGAATTGGAAACCTCAGTACGAATGGCTGCTGCCAATATCAGAAAGTATCATGAAAGTGTGTCTGAAGCTGCCGCTGATATAGGCATGAGCGAGGAAGATTTCCTGGAGAATACCGAAATGCTTGGTATTACCATCCGGTAATTCCGGATTCGTTTCAGTTTTCTGAAGGAGACAGGAAGACCATGTATGACCGCTATAATGAAGTGTATGCTGAAGGAATGGATGAAGGCCTCAGAATCGGCAGAACTGAAGGTATCAATATAGGCAGGGATGAGGGCCTCAGGGTCGGCAGGGTTGAAGGTATCGAGATTGGCAGGAAGCAGGCTGAAAGGGAAACCTCAGTACGAATGGCTGCTGCCAATATCAGAAAATACAGTGAGAGTGTTTCAGAAGCTGCCGCAGATATAGGCATGAGCGAGGAAGAGTTCCTGAAAACGGCCGAAATGCTCGGCATTACCATCTGTTAATTCCGGATTCGTTTCAGTTTTCTGAAGGAGACATGAAGATCATGTATGACCGCTATAATGAAGTGTATGCTGAAGGAATGTATGAGGGCCTTAGGATCGGCAGGGTTGAAGGTATAAATATAGGCAGGGATGAAGGCCTGAAAATCGGCAGGACTGAAGGAATCAATATTGGCAGGGCTGAAGGTATCGATATCGGCAGGAAGCAGGCTGAATTGGAAACCTCAGTACGACTGGCTGCAGCCACTATCAGACAGTATCATGAAAGTGTGTCCGAAGCTGCCGCAGATATAGGCATAAGCGAGGAAGAGTTCCTGAAAACGGCTGAAATGCTTGGCATTACCATCCGGTAATTCCCTTAAGACTGAAAAACCTGCCGAATCTGACCGGCAGGTTTGTTTTTACTTTTTGAGAAGGTCCCTGATCTCCTCGAGGAGGACGATGTCCGCAGGCTTTGCGGGCGGAACCTTGGCCGCTGCTTCGGCAGCTGCCTTTTTCTTTGCTTCCTCTTCCTTCTTTTTCTTTTCATTAAGCTTATTGAATGACTTTACAATGAGGAAGAGCACGAATGCGATTAAAAGGAACTGGATGATCGCATTGATGAATACACCGTAGCGGATCGCAAGCTCGGCGACCTCTTCGGTAGCAGGCTTCAGGACGATCTTGAGATCCGAAAAGTCAACACCTCCTGTCACCAGTCCGATGATCGGGTTGAGGATGTCCTTTACAAGTGAATTAACGATAGCGGTGAATGCAGAACCGACGACCACACCGACAGCCATGTCGAGGACGTTGCCACGGGTGATGAATTTCTTGAACTCAGCAAAAAATGCTTTCATTTCAAACTCCTTGATGAAATATATGCATGATACTACCACTGATATTCTATTTATACCAGTATCTTGTGACAGAAGGGGTCATAGGATGAAGGTTTCCCCGATCCTGGCGGCAGGAACTCCCGATTCCTTTTCCAGCTCTCCAATATCCCCATAGCACGGAAGGTGTATCATCCTTGCCATTTTGGCATTTGCTTCCCTTACGAAGGCTACACATTCATGAGTGTCCATATGGCCCATCCTCACACCCGGACCATACTTGGAAAGTATGGAACACTCTGCAAAAAGCAGATCGGTCCCCGATGCGGCTTTCTGAAGGGAAGCTGACAGGGAGGTATCCGACGTATAGAAAACGCTCCTGCCTCCTGCCTCTGCCTTTACGGCATAGCACTCAACAGGGTGGACCGTTTTATGAAACGTAATCGTGAACGGCCCGACCGAAAGTCCGGTTTCCTCACTGATCACTCTGTATTCGCTGACATCCTTCATTGTCAGGGTGGAGGAAAGCACATCATCCTTCGGACCATAAAACGGAAGTATGCCGACAGGACGCTTCAGCTGATGGGATATGAGGCGGCCGAACACGGCAACCGATGCATCGGAAACATGATCATGGTGAGCGTGGGTCAGAATCACTGCCGACACCTTATCAAGGGAGGATGCCTTCTCCAGCTGGGAAAGCACTCCTGAGCCCATGTCAATTACAATCGCCGTACCTTCATGTTCAAGCAGGAGGGATGCGTTGGCACCCCATGCCCTGACATACCCTCCTGATACTCCCAAGACCGTTACCTTCATGACAGCTCCCTCATGAATGATGTTTCGACAAGCAGCCTGGTGTAGGGCTCCTTCGGGGATGAGATTACCTCATCACTCCTTCCCTCCTCCACACAGACTCCGTCCTTCAGGACCATTATCCGGTCACTTATCCACCTCACGACGGAAATGTCGTGGCTGATGAAGATCATGGAAAGTCCGGTTTCCTTTCTGATCGAGACAAGAAGGTTCAGGATCTGTGCCTGAAGGGATACGTCCAGGGATGATGTGCACTCATCACAGATCAGTATCCTGGGTGAAAGCAGCAATGACCTGGCTATCGCGATCCTCTGAAGCTGCCCGCCTGAAAAGTGGGATGGTCTGTACATGAGCGTGCTGTCCGGATCCATTCCGACCCTCTCGAGCATCGCAGAAATCCTTTTGTCCATTTCCGTCCTGTCCATTTTGGGATAGTTTATCTTCAACGGCTCCGAGAGCACCGATTTTATAGTGAAGTACGGGTTCATTGACTCCCTTGGAGACTGGAAGATGAACTGCACCGAGCGTCTGAAAGCCCTCTTTTCATCACTCTGCAGGAGGGAAATGTCCCTACCCTGATAGAACACACTGCCGTGGGTCGGTGCAAGCAGTCCGCCCGCGATCTCACTCAGGGTGCTTTTTCCGCTGCCGGACTCACCCACTATTCCGAGTACTTCGTCTTCTGCAAGGGAAAACGACACCCTGTCCAGGGCACGGAAGGTTTTCTTCTTCGTGCGCTGGGGAAAGTCCTTTGTTATTGCGGTTGCTTCAAGAATCATTTTACCCTCCCGAGACGGCACAGTACGGAGTGAGTTCCTGAAAGCCTTATCTCTTCGGTAAAGGAGAAGCACTCCTCCTTCGCATGGGGACAGCGGGATGCGAACGGACACCCGTTCCGCTTCCTGTCATCCTCACTGATATACCCCTTTATCTCCTTAAGGGGCTCCTTCCTGTCCTGCTCCAGCGAGGGAGAAAGCGCGAGAAGTGCCTTTGTGTAAGGATGCACCGGCTCTGTAAAAAGCTCATCCTTCGTACCCGACTCAACAATGCGTCCCGAGTAGAATACGGCAATCCTGTCGGCAATACGGGAGACGAACACCAGATCATGGCTGACTATTATAAGGGAAAGCTTCCTCTCCTCCAGCAGTGAAAGGTAGAGATCGGCAACCTGCTTCTGCACTATCCTGTCCAGGGCTGAGGTGGGTTCGTCGGAGATCAGAAGCGGAGGATCCATCATCAGCGCCCCCGCTATGTTGACTCTCTGGCGCATTCCGCCGGAAAGCTCCGCCGGATATGACGTCATGACCCTTTCAGGATCGTTTATCCCGACACTTTTCAGCAGCCTCACAGCCTTTTCCTCAGCTTCCTTACGGCTCCTGCGGCCATGGAAGGTGACATATCCGTCACACATCTGAAATCCTATTCTAAGAAGGGGATGGAGGTAGTTAACCGTGTTCTGGGGGACAAACCCCACATTTTCTCCCAGTAGCCTTCTCTTCTCACCGGCCTTAAGGCCATACATGTCCCTGCCTGCCAGGCGCACGCTTCCTCCTGTGACCTTAACGTCATCGGGAAGGAGGGAAAGGATTGCCTTAAGCGTAAGCGTCTTGCCGCTTCCGGACTCACCGATGAAGGCCAGCGTCTCATTTTCCCTCAAAGAGAGGGAGACCTCCCTTAGGAGAGCCCTGTCCTCATCCCTGACGGAGAGACCGGTTATCTTAAGCAGCTCATTCATGGGAAGCCTCCCTGTGAAGAAGGGTGTTTATGCCGTCTCCAGTAAGCTGGAAGCCAAGCACGGCAATGGCCAGAACGATTCCGGGCCAGAGGGCCTGATAGGGCTCTATGAGGACATACCCTTTGGCTTCGGAGAGCATGAGTCCCAGTGATGCTCCGGGCGGCTGGATTCCCAGTCCCAGGAATGAGAGGGAGGACTCGGTCAGTATTGCGGTTCCCACCGAGGCGGAGAACTGCGTTATAAGGCGGGTCAGCATGTCAGGCAGCATGTGGAAGAGCACCAGACGCGGTGTTGATGCGCCGTAGCTCCTTGCCGCTTTGATGAAGAGGCGCTTCCTATTTTCAAGAATCATGGAATAGGAAAGACGCGCGAAGACGGGAACCATGAAAAACGCGATCGCGATCGAGGCATTCATCACGCCCTTTCCCAGCACGGCTGAAAGCATCAGGGCTGAAAGTATTCCGGGAAATGCCATGAGGGCATCGACCAGACGCATTATCACAAGCTCGATGGCCAGCGGCGAGAGGGCTGCCAGGGATCCAAGGATGAGACCGCCTATGGAGCCGAGAAGTACCGAGGATACACTGACCGTCAGTGCGGATCGGGTTGAGACCAGGATCCGTGAGAATATGTCACGTCCGAAGTGGTCCGTTCCGAGAAGGTGTTCGGCTGAATGCATTGAGAACCTGTTCCGTATGTCCATCTGATCAATGCGGTAAGGCAGGTAAACATAGGACATTATGAAAAGGATGAATATGACTGAAAGCAGTATGAGACCGGCAGCGAGGGAGAAGTTTCTTTTCTTCATCTTCCGCCCTCCTCCCCGAGCCTTATCATGGGATCGGCAGCGGCAACGGCTATGTCCGTAAGAAGGTTCATGAGAACGACCATGAAGGTTATGAAGAGCACCACCCCCTGCAGCAGGGCAGTATCCCGCTGTTCGACGGCCACGAGCAGCAGCCGTCCTATTCCGGGCAGGGAGAAGACCGTCTCCACAATGACCGTTCCGCCGAAAAGCTTGGCAGCCTGGTTGCCGATAAGGGTTATCGGGGCTATTATCGCGCTCCTTCCCGCATAGTGGAAAAGGGCACGGGCCCTTGAGAGCCCCTTCACTTCGCATGCCATCATGTAGTCCTCACTTAACGACCTCACCAGGGAGGAGCGGAACATTCTGGTCATCAGGGCAAGCTCGCCGACTGCAAGGATAAAGGACGGCAGAGTGATGCTTCTGAGAAAGCCCGCAAAGCCCTCGGCTGGGCTTATGTATCCGTTTACAGGGAACCATCCCAGATGTCCGCAGAAGAAGATCAGGGCAAGCAGTGAAATCCAGAACGACGGGAGAGATGAGGTTATCATGACGGCCGTCCTTATGATCCCGTCGGCACCCTTACCGCGGGAAAGGGCCGCAAAGAGTCCCAGCAGGGCTGAGATCACGGTTGCAACCGCAATTGAAAAGAGTGTCAGGGAAAAGGTAACGGGAATGCGGGAGGCAATCAGTGAAGTGACGCTTTCACCGTATACGGCAGAGGTGCCGAAATCAAAGGTAATGGCAGAGAATAGCCATTCAAGATAGCGTACGTAAAACGGTCTGTCCAGCCCCATTGAGGACCTCAGCGCCTCAATGCTCTCGGAGGTTGCATCAAGACCGAGGGACAGCACGGCCTGGTCTCCCGGAATGACCGAGAGGACCAGGAAGGTAATCAGCGTGACGAAGAAGAGAACCGCGAGTGCCGACAGCAGCCGTTTTGTTACGTATCTGCCCATTATCTGGCCCTGTAAACGTCCTTCATCTGATAGATGTTGATCGGGTATGATGCAAAGCCGAAGACATCCTTCTGGGCAACGAAGATCTGGATGGGATCCTGGATGTAGAGGGCGGGCACCTCCTGAGCGAGGATGCGCTGGATTTCCTGTACATATTCAACGCGCTTTGCCTCATCGAGCTCGCTCTGATATATGCCAAGCAGCTCGTCGACGCGGGCATTGGAGTAGTTGAAGTAGTTATCGCTTCCGGTTGAAACGTATTTCACGAGAAGCGCATAGGGATCGAGGCGTCCGGTATGTCCGACTACGGTAAGATCATAGTTGCGTCCCACATAGATCTCACTGAGCCAGTAAGCCCACTCTACGATGTTTACGTCCACGTGGATACCCACATTTTCCAGGGAAGCTGCGATCACAAGACCTGCGTTCACATACTCCTGATAGTTCTTGGGGAGGTCGAGGCGGAGTGTAAGACCATTCTCATAACCCGCTTCCTTCAAAAGGGCCTTTGCCCTTTCCGGATCGTAGCCGTAGGTATCGGAGAGGTCGACATACTCCTTAAGCACGACCGGGAAGTGGGAACCGATCTTCCTGCCGTAGCCCCACCATACCGCATCGATGACCTCGTCCTTGTTGACTGCCAGGTTGATCGCCTGACGGACGCGGAGGTCTGAAAGCGGCTCACGGGCACAGTTAATTGCCATGAGCTGAAGACCGTTGCCCGCAACCTCGATTATGTTGTATCCCCTGCCTTCAACTGCTGAGGCCAGGTCACCGGTGATGAGGATGAGGTCCACCTCACCCGCATTGAGGGCCGTGATCTCGGCAGTGAGGTCAGGCATGATGACGAACTTAACGCCGTTGTTCCTGACTTCATAGGGGTAATTGGGGTTTCTGTCCAGAACCAGGGACTGCTGGGCAGTCCAGCTCTTAAGCACGTAGGGTCCCGTTCCGACAGGCTTTGCCCTGAGGTTATCCTGAGTCACGTCCACGACTGCGGCCCAGGGATATGCGAAGGATGAAAGAGTTGCGACATTGAGACTGTCCATGCCGAATACGACCGTTCTTTCATCGGGTGTATCGATTGAGGTAATGAATGCATAATCATTCTGTCTGACGCTCTCTTCTCCCCTCAGACGTTCGAAGGAAGCCTTTACCTCTGCCGAGGTGCACTTCCTGCCGTCAGAGAAGAGTGCATTGTCACGGAGACGGAACGTGATTTCAAGACCGTCATCGGAAACGCTCCAGCTCTCAGCGAGTGCCGGGATCAGATTACCCTGTTCATCAACGGTGATGAGGCTCTCATAGATGTTGCTGGTGATCTGGAAGGTGCTGGCACTTGCCGTCACGTGCGGATCGAGTCCGTCCGGATCGACGGGAATTGCCATCGTGATTATGTTACTGACGTTCTTTACGGGGGCAGAGGCGGTTTTTTCACTGCTTCCGCCCGCAAAGACGGATGATAATGCGAAGAGAAGAGTTAGGAAAATGAATGCTTTTTTCATATGGACCCACCTTGGACTTTGTCCAAATCATATAGCAACAATCACCATTTTGTCAGCGGACCCAGCCGTTAACTTTGTGAAAGAAAAAGAAACTCCCGGTAAATGAGCTGCAAGTTCCATTTCGGCTTGCACCTGCGATACCCCCATTCTATAATCCTTTTAAGGGGTATCTGATGGATAAACAACTCAAACGCAATCTCTGGTTCTTCCCGCTGGGCACCGTCGGCCGCGACATGCTCTACCAGCTTTTCACGAATTACATACTGCTCTACGTGCTCTTCACGAGACAGCTCACCGCAGCACAGCTCATGGCCATAACCGTCATAATGGTTCTCTGCCGTGTCTTCGATGCCGTCAATGACCCGGTAATGGGCAACATCATCGAGTGCACCCGTTCCCGGTGGGGCAAGTACAAGCCTTGGCTTGTCATCGGAATCCTGTCCACCAGCATCGTGGTGTATCTGGCCTTCAGCGTTCCCCTTCAGGGATGGCCCTTCGTCATCTTCTTCGGCATCATCTACTTCCTCTACTCCATAACGTTCACGATGCAGGACATCTCCTACTGGGGCATGGTTCCTGCCCTGGGTCGTGACAGCCACAGCCGTGACCAGTTCACATCCCGGGCAACGCTCTTTGCCGGAATCGGGGCAACCCTTGCGGGCATAATAATCCCGATGCTTACGACCGGTTCCATGACCGTGGGCGGAAATGCCCAGTCGGCATACAGCAACGTGGCCCTGCTTTTCAGCATCCTTGCACCCCTATTCCTCTGCTTCACCATCTTCGGGGTAAGGGAAAACAGGGACACTCCGGTCTCGGCCGGTTCGAAGATCGGCGTGAGGAAGATCATCACGACGATTAAGAACAACGACCAGCTGGTTTGGATCGCGGTAATCTTCCTTCTCCAGCAGATCGGAATCAACATGATCCTCGGAGGCCTCGGCTCCACATACATCTACTTTGCCTTCGGCTATGAGGGCGGACTCTACTCCACCTTCAGCACCATCGGAGTGCTGGCCACCGCATTTTTAATGGTCTTCTATCCGACCATCTCGGCCAGGATAAGGCGCAAGCAGCTGATGAAGTACATGCTTTTCATGTCCCTTGCCGCCTATGCCCTCATGATCGCCGCAGGGGTGCTGATGCCCTACTCCATGATCAAATTCTGGGCAATAACCCTTTGTTACATGTTCTCCAACCTGGGACAGTATGCGTACTATCTGGTAATGATGATCTCGATCATCAACACCGTTGAGTACAACGAGTATAAGAACGGAACAAGGGATGAAGCGATAATCGCATCGCTGAGACCCTTCCTGACAAAACTCTCATCCGCACTCGTCATACTGCTGACCTCATTAAGCTACCTGGCCTTCGGAGTCACCGACATCACGAATAAAATCTCATCCCTGGAGCAGCAGACCAATCTCGGGCTTATTACGGAGGCGGAGAAGCTCTCCTCCATCGGCAGCGTCCTCTCCGGTGTCAGGAGCTACCAGACACTCGGACTCATCCTGGTGATGGCGATACTCCCAGCACTGCTTATGACCATGGCATATAAACTCTATATGAAGCACTACATCCTTGATGAGGATGAGTATGACAGAATCCTGAAAGTCCTCGATGAGAGAAAGGAGAAATAATCATGAATGACACGCTTTCTGCCCTGATGCAGCCACCCCGGCTGGACAGAATAAAGAAGCTTTTATGCGTACAGCCCCATCCCGATGACAACGAGCTGGGAATGGGAGGAATCATTGCGGAGCTTACCGAAAAGGGGGTTCAGGTCGATTACCTCACGGTCACCGACGGAAGTCTCGGGGACATCGGTCTCACCGACGGCAGTGTACCGCTGGCTGAAGTCAGGAGAGCGGAGGCCATTGCCGCCGGAAAACACCTGGGTGCATCGGAGTTCTTCTTCCTTGACCATCAGGATGCATCGCTTTCAGATATTCCGTCCCTGGCTGGCGAGATCGCCGAAAGACTCAGGGCAGGACAGTACGACGCGGTTGCCGCTCCCGATCCATGGAATTCCTACGAAGCCCACAACGACCACATCGTCACCGGCAGGGCATCAGCCCAGGCCGCGATCTCATCATCGCTCAAAAGCTACCCGAGGGGAACTGGAACCTCCCCCGTGGAGCTTAAGGCCGTGCTCTTCTACTTTACGGGAAAGCCCAACACTTTGATCGACATCACGAAGCACTTCCAGAGAAAGATGGAGGCTGCCGCACTTCACCGCTCCCAGATGTCCCCTGAGCTCCTTCAGCTCTACACCGGATACTTCGCCTGGCGAGGCATGAACATGAGTTCTGACCAGAGGATCATGGAGGGTGTGAAGGCCCTTCTGCCCCTCCACCTCCACTGCATTCCCGAATCCGTGAACATCTGAGCTGCTTTCACTCAGCTTCCGATGTGGCCACAAGGTCAGAGCCGGTTCCTGCAATATTCTTTATTATCACATCCCCGATCCTGACGGGAGGAGTGACGGATGCCCCATGAATCACATCCATGACGTCAAAGATTCTCTCCTTCGGGATCGCAGGGACCGTCTTCACGGAAACACGGGCGGATCCGGCGGGAAGCGTTGAGGTAACAACCCTCTTAGGACACGTAACCTCATCCTCCGCATACCTTTTCCCCCTAGGGCAGGTGTTTCCTTCCACACCCGTCACCCGGCCCTCTTCCAGCGTGACCTCAAGAAGGCAGCCCAGCGGGCAGTTAATGCATGTAAGCTTTCTGATGCTCATTCCTCCACCTCCACGCTGATCGGTCCATCCACGGTGTTCCTGAGGATTATACCCTCCATCTCACCGGGAGACATAACGGGACGCTTTATCCTCATGATCTCCCTTCCCCCACATCTGACGACCACGGAGGCTGACCTGAAGCAGTCAGTCACCCTGAATCTTACCCTCACGTCTTTCCTTCCCAGCCTTATGCGCTGGGGCACCGTGTACCTGACACCATGAAGCGCAGTAACTTCAGCGTATCCGCTTCCGTCCCGCTCTCCCCTGATGTACTCAGCCGCACTCCTTCCCGCAGCGGCTGCTTCCTCCGAGACGTAGTCCACAAGGTCGTGGACGTGCAGCACGTTGCCGCAGGCAAAGATACCGTCCGAGGCAGAGAGGGAGTCGTCGACGACGGGGCCTCCGGTAAAGGGAGAAAGCTCCAGGCCTGCTTTGGCTGAGAGTTCGTTTTCAGGAAGCAGACCGACCGAAAGCAGCAGCGTGTCGCACTCATACTTTATTTCCGTTCCGGCAATTGGCCTTCTCTTTTCATCCACCGCCGCAACCGTGACCGACTCAACCCTGGCCTTTCCGCCTATGTCCGTAACCGTATGGGACAGCAGCAGGGGGATGCCGTAATCATCAAGGCACTGGACGATGTTGCGTCTGAGTCCTCCCGAGTATGTCATTATCTCGGCAACTGCCAGGACCTTCGCACCTTCCAATGTGAGACGGCGGGCCATGATGAGACCTATATCCCCCGACCCCAGGATCACGACGCGTCTTCCCACCATGTATCCGTCGATGTTCATGAGACGCTGGGCCGTACCGGCAGAAAAGATTCCCGCTGGACGGAAACCGGGGATGTTCAGGGCACCGCGGGGACGCTCCCTGCATCCCATTGCCAGGATGATGGCCTTTGCCTGAACCACGCTGACTCCGGAAGGACTCACGCACGTGACCTCATGGGGCTTCAGGTCAATGACAGTGGTCCCGGTGAGGGCCTCTATACCCCTCTTCTCAGCTTCCTTCACGAATCTGGCAGCGTACTCCGGTCCGGTAAGCTCCTCCCTGAAGGTGTGAAGTCCGAAACCGTTATGGATGCACTGATTCAGGATTCCTCCAAGGCGGGACGCACGTTCAATTATGACGATGTCCCTGATCCCGGCGTCATATGCCGATATGGCGGCGGCAAGTCCTGCCGCACCGCCTCCTATTATCACAAGCTCCCTCATACAAGTACCTCTGAGCCCTTCGTGCTCTTTCTGACATCCTTCATGGATAAGCCCTTCTCCGAGGCAATGATCTCCATCACGGCAGGCGTGCAGAAGCCGCCCTGACAGCGGCCCATACCGGCCCTGACACGGCGCTTCACTCCGTCAAGGGTCGTGGCTCCGCGGCGCACCGCCTCCCTTATCTCACCTTCGCTTATCTCCTCACAGCGACAGATGATGCGGCCGTATGAATCATCCCTTCCGATGAGCTCATTACGCTCCTTCATGTCCATCAGGGCAGGTCTCGGGATGGGGCGTCTATCCAACACAGGGGAAAGCTTTTTCCCGGTCTTCAGACGTTCCGATATCCTATGGGCAATGTATTCGCCGATGGCGGGTGACGCCGTAAGGCCGGGAGAATCGATGGCGGCTGCATTGTAAAAGCCGGGAGCGGGCTCATTCAGGATGAAATCACCTGAGGGTGTTGATGCACGGAGTCCTGCAAACGATGTGATTATCTTCCTGAAGTTCAGGCCGGGCACGCTCTTTACCGCGCTTTCCATCACGGCTTCCAGTCCGGCTCCGACAGTGGAGGTATCCTCCCTGTCCGACAGAGTAATGCTGTCAGGTCCGACCAGAAGGTTTCCGTGAACCGTGGGGGTAACCAGCACACCCTTACCCTTTTCGGTGGGAAGGCGGAAGATAGTGGAGCGGACAAGAGTGCCCTCACTCCTGTCCAGAAGCACGTACTCACCCCTCTTCGGCACGATGGAAAACTCATGGGGCACCACCATATCGTTTATCACATCGGCCTGGATGCCCGAGGCATTAACGACACACCTGGAGAGGAAATCGCCCCTGTCGGTGATGACCCTGTAAAGCTCGCTCTCCCGCCTTATGGAGACGACCCTGTGGTCCGTCTTCAGCACGGCCCCGTTCGCCTCTGCATTCTCAGCCATCGCATAGGTAAGGGAGAAAGGACAGACCAGACTTCCTGACTTAAGGTGGAGTGCCCAGGTCACATCGGGGTTGACGGCCTCCTCCAGCGCCAGGATTTCATCCCGCTTCAGGATCTCCATGTCAGCAACGCCGTTTTTCACGCCCCGCTCATAGAGCTCCCTGATTTTAGAGTCGTCACTGTCAAAGGAAATGACGAGGGAACCATTATGGACCATGTCGATGCCCAGGGGCCGCTCCAGCTCCTTCAAAAGGCGATTTCCCCGCACGTTCAGGGCAGCCTTCAGCGTGCCGGGCTTCGGGTCATGACCCGCATGGACAATTCCGCTGTTTGCCTTGCTCGTGCCCTGACAGAGCTCGGTTTCCTTTTCCAGAAGGATGACGGACATATCATAAAGTGAGAGGAATCTGGCGACCGAGCATCCGGTCACACCGCCCCCTATGACGATTGAATCGTAAATCATAACAGTAAAAGGATAACACAGCTGAAGTGCGGCCGCACCTGTCAAAACAGGCAAATTGTATATGGACAATACCGACCTCGGGAAAAGCGGGCATGAAACGGGACTTGCAGATCCGATAGGGATCTTTGCCGGGGTATTGTCTTCAGGCGTATGTGTTTACCGGCTTTCAGGAAACAAAATACAGGCAATTTGTCTTGAATCCTGAGTCAGGATGGTGGAAAATCATCCATGGCAGCTTTGCAGGAGGACACATGGTACACAGAAATCCGATAAACACCACCGGAAACGACAGATTCATCACGATCGGGGAGATAATGCTCCGTCTCACACCTCCTAACTACGAGAAGATAAGAATGACACACACCTTTGAGGCCAGCTACGGCGGCTCGGAGGCAAACATTGCCCTTGCCCTTGCGAACCTGGGCGTGGACTCCACATTCTTCTCCGTTGTTCCGAACAACAGTGTGGGAAAGAGTGCGATCAGAATGCTCAGGAGCAACGACGTGCACTGCACTCCGGTAATCCTTTCCACTCCCGAGGAAACACCGACCCACAGGCTGGGCAGTTACTATCTGGAAACCGGTTACGGTATCAGGGCAAGCAAGGTCATCTACGACAGGAAGCACAGTGCGATAACGGAATATGACTTCTCAGGCTACGACCTCAGGGCGCTTCTCAGGGATTTCACCTGGCTCCATCTCTCAGGCATCACACCGGCACTGGGAAGCAACTGCAGGAAGCTCATCCTCGATGCCCTCCAGGCAGCAAAGGAGCTGGACCTCACCGTCAGCTTTGACGGCAACTTCAGAAGCACGCTCTGGACCTGGGATGAGGCAAGGGACTTCTGTACCCAGTGCCTGCCATACATCGACGTTCTGATCGGCATCGAACCCTACCATCTCTACCGCGATCCCTCCGATCCCTCAAGAGGTGACGTGAAGGACGGAATTCCCTTCCATCCTACCTATGAGCAGCAGAAGTTCGTCTTCGATGAGTTCAGACGCCAGTACCCCAACATCAGGTGCATCGCCCGTCACGTGCGCTATGCCAACAGCGGAAGCGAGAACAGCCTCAAGGCGTTTTTATGGTACGATGGAGAGACTATCGAGAGTAAGACCTTCACCATCCTGGACCGCGTCGGCGGAGGTGATGCCTTCGCCTCCGGCCTCATCTATGCGATGATGAACGGCTATGCCCCAGAGGACATGATCAACTTTGCCGTTGCCTCCAGTGCGATCAAGCACACTATCAGGGGCGATGCCAACATCACCGATGATGCCGACACCATCAGAAAGCTCATGAACATGAACTACGACATCAGAAGATGAAGCAGAACCTCCACACCCACACACTTTTCTGTGACGGAAAGAACACACCTGAGGAGATGGCTGAAAGCGCCATCTCCCATGGCTTTTCATCCCTGGGTTTCTCATCCCACGTCCACACCGGCTTTCCCTTCGATGAATGCGGAATCGTCTCATCTGAGAAGACGGATGAGTACTTTGCCGAGCTGGAAAGGCTGAAAAGAAAGTATGATGGACAGCTGAAGATCTTCAGCGGCCTCGAGCTGGAAAGCCGTGACAGTGTGTCCATGACGCCCTCCATCGACCGGAGGTGCGACTACGCCATCGGCTCGGTGCACTGGTTCTGGAAGGGCGATGACCACTGGGAAGTCGACTGGAAGAGCGAAATCTTTCTTGAGGCTAAGGAAGCCTTCGGAGGCTGGCGTCCCCTAATTGAAAGCTACTACGAAGAGGTGAAGCGCTTTGCTTCCTTCTCACCCTATCAGATAACGGGACACATCGACCTCGTGACGAAGTTCTGCGAAAAGAACGGATGGAAATTCGAAGACGAATCCTGGTACCGCGATGCCGCGCTTGCGGCGGCTGAGGAGTGCATCCGGCACGGCAAGATCGTGGAAGTAAATACGGGAGCCATTTCCCGCAGTTACAGGACCACTCCCTACCCGGCTCCCTTCATACTGAAATATCTCAGGGAGAAGAACGCTCCCATCACCCTCTCATCGGACTGCCATGCTAAGGAAAACATCGAAGTGGCGTTTGATGAGACCCTGGAGATGCTGCGGAAAATCGGTTTCAGGGAGCTTTACGTCCTGACCGGGGATGGATTCAGGGCAGAGGGAATCAGCGGGTAAAACCGCTGATTTTCCCTTTTGAAAGATATTTTTCACATTTTATCTGTTTCTATTTACCAATACATATTGACAAATCCGGGAGCAGTTTTTCAATTGACTCATTCCTGAACGGCAATCCCCCCGATGCGGAAGCGGATGCCTGTCCGGGTGGCACCGGGGATTAGGTTCCTCTTTTACAGGAGGTTGATGCATGACTGATCTTAAACGCTGGTGGCGCTGCCGCGCCTGATGCCCAAACAACGTCATACCCTTTCAATCCCAACTCCCGTTACATTTCAGGAGGTGATGTTCATGAACATACGGACGTCTTTGGATAAAGTGAGGAAAATTGCGGAAACCGGGAAATACGACGTACGCCCGGTCAGCATTGAGATTCTTTCCGACTTCACCACCCCAATCGAAACAATGAGGATACTCAAGAACGTATCCACACACTGCTATATGCTGGAATCGGTCCAGGCCAATGAGACCTGGGGTCGCTATACCTTCCTCGGCTTCGATCCGAAGCTGGAGATAACATGCATGGACGGTGAGATGAAAATCGGGAATCTCAGGGTTAATACCGATAAGCCCGCCGACTATCTCCGCCAGATTCTTGCAGAGCACAGAAGTCCCCGACTTCCCATACCTGGAAATCGAGAAGGACTATGAGGCGGCCGGGGCCGAGTGCATTTCTGTTCTGACCGAGCCCAAAAGGTTCCTCGGAAGTGATGATTACCTGAAGGAAATCGCCGCATCCGTATCCATCCCCTGCCTCCGCAAGGACTTCACGGTGGATGAGTACATGATATATGAAGCTAAGGTGCTTGGCGCCTCGGCAGTCCTCCTGATCTGTTCGATTCTGAGTGAAGCCGAGATCAGGGCATACATCAAAGCAGCCGATGAGCTTGGGCTTTCCTCCCTGGTTGAGGCCCACGATGAGGATAAAGACCGATCTTGCCTCGATCGTAAGCGTCATCAGGGAGAACACCGACGTGCCCTGTGCCATCGGCTTCGGCATCTCCCGTCCCGACCAGGCGGCAAAGATGGCCGCGATCTCGGACGGTGCCATCGTGGGCTCCGCCATCATAAAGCTTTTGGAGAAGTATGGACAATCTGCCCCTGAGCACATAGGCCGGTACGTGAAATCCATGAAGGATGCCATCAGAAATATCTGATTTTCCTTCCCTGAGGTGGTATTATTCTCCCTATGAACAGATACGATTACTTCAGAAAGCTTGTCTCCATCCCCTCCCCGTCAAGGCACGAGGAGGAGATGCGATCCTACATCAGGTCGGTGCTTCTTCCCCTGGGATATTCCTTCAGGGAAGATGAAGCGGGAAACCTTCTATTCTTCAGGGAGGGGCAGGGATCAGGAATCTGCCTTGCAGCCCACATGGACACGGTTGCCCCTGCGGTGAATGCCGTGATGAAAGAAGATGAAGAGCGCTTCTTCACGGACGGGACCACCGCCCTCGGAGCCGACGACAAGTGTGCAATTGCCATCATGCTCGAGCTGGCAGAGGAAGGAGCCGATGCTCCCCTTCTCTTCTTCTCGGCTGAGGAAATCGGCCTCTGGGGCTCTGCCCATATGGATCCCCACCTTACCGACGGACTCGGGATCGAATGCGTCTACGTCATCGATGCCCAGGGCTACGTCGGCGGAATCATAAGGGAGGCAGTGGGCAAGAGCAGGCTCACCATAAGCGTCAGGGGAAAGTCAGCCCATGCGGGTTTTGCACCTGAGAAGGGAATAAGCGCCCTCACCTGCCTTGCAGACATAGTTATGAACATCCCCCAGGGTCGTCCCGATGAATATTCCACATGCAGTGTGGGATCCTTCATCTCGGAGGGCAGCACCAACGTGGTCCCTGACAGGGCAGAGGCCATCCTTGAGGTCAGAAGCCTCATTGATGAGAACAGGGAAAGAATCATAAAGTCCATAATGGAAATGGCTGAGGAAAGAGCCGCATACCATGGGGCTGAAGTCACGTTCACTCATGAGCGTCTCTACACCCACTACGCCCATGAAAGTGATGACCCGTATATCCAGAGAGTAAGTTCTGCCCTGAAAAAGGCAGGTGCCGACGTGAGTGTGAAATCAACTACCGGCGGCAGCGATGCCAATAACCTTAATGCCATCGGAATCAGGGCGATAGTGCTGACATCCGGGTATTACAACGCCCATGGAAAGAGCGAATACCTGGACAAGAAGCAGTTCGACACAATGGCAAAGGCAATGAAGACAGTTTTAAGTGAAGAAACTCTTTAAATCCATTCTTATACTTCTGCTTGTAACAGCGGTCCTCTATGGAGCGCTGTATTTTCATGCCCGCTGGAAATCATCCCCGGCTGCGGTGAGGACATATGAGAGCGATAACCCTTTCATTACCGGTGACACTCTCATAGCCGCCCACCGGATGGGCGGAGGAGAAGCCCCGGAGGAGACTATGATGGCGCTCATGTCATGCATTGAAAGTCCCACTCCGCCGGACATTCTCGAGCTCGATCTTCACATCTCGAAGGATGGTCAGCTCATCCTGCTCCACGATGACACGCTGGACAGGATGACCGACAGCAGGTATGTCTTCGGCCGGGAAGGAGTGCGTCCTGAGGAGCTGACGCTCTCAGAGCTGAAAATCCTCAATGCGGGTGCAGGCTTCAATGACGCTGAGGGGAACATGCCCTATGCGGACCTGCATGGAGATGCGGTTCCTGATAATCTGAAGCTGCTGACCCTGTCCGAAGTGCTGGACATAGCAGAATCAGAAGGTGATTTCCGCTACATCATCGAGATTAAAAACGATGGGGCACTGGGCAAAAAGGCCCTCGACATACTGTATGCAGAGCTCAGGGAGAGAAACCTTATCGGGCGCACTGTCTTCGGCACCTTCAATGGCGATATCACCGCATATTGCAGGAAAACCTATACTGACATCATAACCAGTGCGGGAATAAAGGATGCGCTTTCATTCTGCATCGCGGCACTTCTGGGTCTTAAGGATTATGAACCGCCATGCACGGTGCTTCAGGTATTCTACGGCAAGCCCTACTTCCGCTACGGCGTCAATCTTGCAACTGCCAGGGTCATAAACTACGCCCATGAACATGGCATGGCCATCCAGTACTGGACCGTGAATGATGAGGAGGATATCAGGTACCTGAAAAGCGTCGGGGCCGACGCCATCATCACCGACTATGTAAAGCTGGCCTCTGAAACTGAATGAGCCCTTCCCGAAGGAAGGGCCGTATAATCACTTGATTATGGTGAACATTCTTATCACGCCGCCGAGGGTGTTGGCAACCGTGGACATGCTCTTGATGAAGATATCCAGTGCGACACCGACGACATCCTTTCTGGTGTCTCCGACGGTATCACCGGTAACGGAGGCCTTGTGTGCCGCGCTTCCCTTTCCATGACCGGGAATGCGCTCCTGTTCGATGAACTTCTTGGCATTGTCAAAGGCACCGCCTGAGTTACCCATGAAGATTGCCCTCGGGATGGCAACGACCGTTGCGCCCACAAGCAGACCGCCGACGAACTCAACGCCGAAGAGCAGACCGCCGATGACTGGAATGACAAGAGCCAGGATCGATGGAAAGAGCATCTTTCTCAGAGCTTCCTCAGTTGCGGTCCTGATCATCACGTTGTAATCAGGCTTCACGGTTCCTTCCAGGACGCCCGGGATGGACAGGAGCTTATCACCGTCATCAGCCATCTTCTTTGCCGAGTCGATCGTATTGTCGGTAAGGATTGCCGAGAAGTACTCAACCAGGGCACCGCCGAGAATGCCGCCTGCGACAACGACGTAGGAAGCGAAGTTGAGGATTGGCTCACTTGTTGAGTAAGAACCCACATAGGCAACGAT